>JAZDEN010000039.1:0-35604 GCA_043808805.1 archaeon
TAGCAGGAAGGATAGTCTCAATAAGAGCCATGGGAAAGGCATCCTTCGCAACAATCCAAGACCAGACAGGAAAAGTCCAGTTCTACATAAGGGAAGACGAAGTAGACAACTACGAAACATTCCAAAAAGCAACAGACATAGGAGATATAGCAGGAATAGAAGGAACAGTCTTCAGGACAAAGATGGGAGAGATAACCATAGACACCAAGAAATTCACAATCCTAGCCAAATCACTAAGACCCTTGCCAGAAAAATGGCACGGACTCCAAGACAAAGAAATAAGGTACAGAAAGAGATTCCTAGACTTGATATGCAACCAGGAGATAAAGGAACTGTTCATAAAAAGGACAGAATTCATAAAAAACATAAGAAACTTCCTAGACCAAGAAGGATTCCTAGAGGTAGAAACACCAGTATTAGAAGAAATACCAGGAGGGGCAGACGCAAACCCATTCAAAACACACCACGATGCACTAAACACAGACCTATACCTAAGAATAGCCCTAGAACTACACCTAAAGCGATTACTAGTAGGAGGCTATGAAAAGGTATACGAGATAGGAAAGGTGTTCAGGAACGAAGGAATAAGCACACAACACCTGCAAGAGTTCACAATGCTCGAATTCTACCAGGCATACGCAGACTATGAAGAAATGATGAAATTCACAGAAAAACTATACACAGAAATAATAAAGAAAACTTTCAACAAGCTGGAATTCGAATTTGAACAAAAAAAGATAAGCTTCAAGACACCCTGGGAAAAGATAGACTATTATGAGTTAATGAAAAAAGAGACAGGAATAGACCTAGAAAAGACAAAAACAAAACAACAACTAGTAGAAGAGATAGAAAAGAAGAACCTAGGACAGGGAATAGACCTAAACACAGGCAAAGGAAGGATAATAGACCAACTCTACAAGAAACACGCAAGGCCAAAGATAACAGGACCAGCATTCCTAATCAACCACCCAACAGAAGTCTCACCACTAGCCAAACCACACAGGAAACTGGAAGGAAGAGTGGAAAGATTCCAGGTAATAATACAGGGAATAGAAACAACAAACGCATTCTCAGAACTAAACGATCCTATCGACCAGAGAAAAAGATTCGAAGAACAGGCAAAGCTAAGGGAAGCAGGAGACAAGGAAGCACAGATGCTGGACGAAAACTTCCTAGAGGCATTAGAAGTGGGAATGCCGCCAGCAGCAGGCAACGGCATGGGAATAGACAGATTATTCATGATACTAACAGGACAGGAATCAATAAGGGACACAGTAATATTCCCCATGATGAGGCCTGAAGGAAAAGAATAATCCGTAAAATTTACGGAAAATAATGAAAAAGCTTATAAAATTCAACTTCTATATAAGCAACATGGAAAAGAACTTCGAGTATGACAGGGAAATAGACAACCTGTGCATATATGATAATTTTGACAGCAAGAAAATAGAAGGCTGCCTGGTGGTTGACAACCTCGTGTTTGACGTTACAAAAGAAGGAAAAATAATGGGCGTTGAGATAGACAACGCATCAAGATTCCTGGAAATACAGCCGGAAGAGCTGTCAAACATAAAAGAAGCAGAAATAAAGGTGGACTCAGGAAGGGAAACATTGTACATTGGCTTCAAAATAAACCTAAAAAAGGGAAATTACAAGTTCTCGTATGTTATACCAAAAAAGAAAATAAAAATCACCTGCTAAAACCATAATTCTTCCTGAAAAGCCTAGAATCAATGTATGCACCCTTAGGGATTATATTAAAAAACTTGCGTGGTTTCTCATCAAGAAAAAAGACTAGGATATAACTCTCCTTCTTGCTAATCCTATAGATAAAACTGTATTTAGGGCTTACCAAACCAGGACGCATAAAAACGGCAATTATCTTGTCAAACTGACAGTAAACCTCTTTGGTCTTACCAAGACTAATACCGTGCCTGGGATTGCCATCCTTAAAATAATGGGGATGAACCTCAAAATCCTCAAACCTAACACCCTTAAGAACACCAACCAATCTTTTTAACCCCGTATAATCAAGAAAAATATCACCTTTCATTAAAAATGAAAGACGTTAAATTTTAATAAGAGTTAGCAAGAGAAAAGCAAAAAATATCCGATGATGAGGCCTGAAGGAAAATAACTCATTTCTTATTGTAAACATTCTTCCTGTGCCCAATCCTAAGAACCATCATCTTCTGGCCTGAAATGACTATGTCAAGAACAACACGGTAGTCCATAACCCTCAACCTCCAGAGCTTATAACCCTGCAACCTCTTCAAATGAGGAAAAGGATTATCCCTTATTGAATAAAGCTTCCTCAATATTATCTCTGAATCTTTCTTCTGGATCTTCTTTAGAAAATGCTCAGCCTTCTTTGTCAGCTCAATAGAATACATCTTAACCAAGCTTGATCCCAAGCTCCTTAGCAACCTGCTCAATGGACTTGGTCCTGCCCTGCCTTACTTCCTCAAGAGCCTCCTGGATATCCTTAATCTCCTCATCACTAAGAGCCTCTTCGTCAACCTCATCCATAAGGGTGTTGATAACCTCCTCATAGGACTCCCTATCATGCTTCTTGAAGAGCTTCAACCTTTCAAGGGTATCTTTTGACAGTTGCACAGTGGTCTTCCCCATGAGTTATATAGTTGCTATAGTTAGTATATAAATATTTTCTTTTATCATAAACATAGGGGGATTAATAAGGGTTAGCAAGAAAAAAGCAGAAAATATCCGATGATAAGGACAGAAGGGAAAGAATAATTCTGAAAGATTTACGGAAAAACCTAAGAAACCCATATAAAAAGATAAATCCAAACCTAATGTATGGAAAACGAAGAACAAAACCTTTATAATCTTACATTTCTTACCTGTAATAATATGAAAAACGAACTTAAAGAAATAAAAACAGCAACAATAACAGGAAAAGGCCAGATATGCATACCAAACGCGGCAAGGGACATAAAGGGATTCAAAAAAGGGACAAGGATAGCAATCCTCGTATACGATGACAGGGTAGAGTTAAGGCCTATGGAACAGATAAAGAAAATGGCAACTATGCTTCTAAGCGAAAAAAGCCTGGCAAAAGAGTGGAACACCAAAGAAGAGGACAAGGCATGGAAACACCTGCAAAAGGGAACATAGTACTGATACCATTCCCATTCTCGGACCTAAGCTCTGTAAAAAACAGGCCATGCCTGGTGGTAGCAAAGTTAAAAGGAGAAGATGTAATACTTTGCCAAATAACAAGCATAGCAAGAGAAGACAAAGATGCAATTGCTGTAACAGACAAGGACTTCAAAAAAGGAAAACTAAACATAACAAGCTATGTAAGGCCAACAAAAATATTCACAGCCGACACATCGATCATAATAAGCAAAGTAGGAGAGTTACAAGACAGAAAAATAAGAGAAGTTGAGAATAAGCTCTGCGAAATATTCACGAGATAAGATTCATAAACTTGACTGTACCTCTTTCTCAAAATTGTAAATCTTGAAAGGATAATAACCCCTGCAAGCAGGATTGTTAGTCATGTCAGGAAGGCATACCGAACAGTCCCCGTAACCATCACCCACAGGCCTGTCCCTTAGAAAAGCCTGATGCAAGCAGATCGTCTTTTCATCCATGCTAGAATTCTCCTGCTGCTTACTCAAACCTATGAACTTCACAATACCATCATAAATATTCCTCTCATAAACCTTAACCAATCTTTTTGCCTGCAACTTCTCCATACCCATATCCCTCAAACGGCAATAGAGATGGATGGGATTGTAAGAATGAAAAAAGAAAGCCTCTGGTTTTGTCAGCCCAAGCTTATTCAAGGTCTCTTCATTAACCTCAAAATCCTGCACCTTCTCATCGATGGTGCCATCGCTCACACTCTTAAGAAATGAAGGCAAAGAAACCAAGTTTCTTATCTTAGTAACGCGCATAACGTTGTCACCTTAACATGTTTTTGTCAAAGCTTACTTATAAACCTTCTTATTATTTCCTAGAGAACTTGCCAGCTCTCTGGTCCTCAAGAACTTTCTTGTTCTTCTTACCCTTTGATTTCTTATCAGCATTCCTTCTTCCACTTCTAAAACCTCTCTTCATCTCAACCTCCTACATCTCACAAAAATATAACACCTTCACAATGTTCTTTTCCCAACCCTTACCGATCTCCCTCTGGATGCTTAGTAAATCATCACCTGTTATCTTTCCTTCAAAAGACTTCATAGTGTTCCCAAAAGCCCATTGCTTATCTTCTGTATATATTGCATAGGATATAAAATAAGTTTTCATAATTCACCCCCAATATTTCAGCTAGTTGATCCCCAACCCTCGCTTATGTTAAGAGGCTCCTTTTCCATGGCTTTCTGCTCGTCCACTATCTTATCGTTACTTTCACTGGACTCGGTTCCAATGCGCACATCCTTCAACAGGTGTTTCTTGCAATATGAAGAACCACCGGATACGTAATCGGCATTGGCATCACATACCACACATTTCATATTAAACACCCCCACAACATGCTTAATAGCCTTGCCAAGTATTTATTCTTTTCTAAACAATCCTTGCAACACAGAAAACCTTAAATAAAACCAAACAAAGAAAAAAGGGAATGTCAAAAAACTGGCCAGATGCCTATGAACAGATGGAAGAAGGCAGGAAGCTGAAAGCAAAGCACATAGCAGTCCTAGAAGAGATCCTCAACAACTCAATTCTAACAATGTACCACAAGCTCGGAGGGGGAAGGGACAACTACGGAAAGAGACTGGGAAGGATGGAAGTAAGAAAACTGGAATTCGGAAAGATGGGAATAATGTACTTCCCGAGCGAAGAGATAAAAAAAGAGGGATGCCAGGAAGGGATTGTGGCAACGATAAACCTCGAAGACAAGACATACACACCACAGTGGAACGGAGACATGGCAGAATTCAAAACAATACCCTATGTGGTGATGAACGACACAGAACTGGTCATGGAAACACTGGGACTGCAAAAAAAGAATTAAAACTTTCATATTCTAACACAGAAATACTTAATAACAGCGACCAGATAGTAAAACACATGGAAACCGTAGAGGTCATAGCAACAGAAGAAACAAGGCAAGATATACGTGAGGTAGCAGGCGGGCTGAACAACATAATAAGCAGAGCAGAAGAAGCACCCCACCTGGAACAGCTACTGATAAGCGCAGTATCCACCATATACCTTGCAATGCCCCACGGAGGGGAAAACTACTCAGGAACAAGCCCAAAGCTAGGGAAGGTAGCACTGGTACCAAGAAAATACCCTGACACACACGGGACAATAGACATAATATTCACACCAAACCCAGAAAACAAGTGCAAGTGCAAATCAGAACCAACAGCAATAGGAAGCATAAGCATAAAAGAAAAGAAATACTGGACGGTAAACGATGATGGCAAAAAAGCAGAGGGCATACCAGAACAAGTCCTGGAAGATACGTATACAGTAATGGGAGCCCTGGGATTATACAACCCAAAAAAAGACGATACTCCATTCTAAAACAAAGATTTATAAACAGGGACAAAACCGCTTAGGCTATGAAAGAAGAAAACTTTTCACTAAGGCTTGAAATGCGGGTCAAGAACGCAAAGCTGATAGCAGCAAGAGAGGCCCTCAACCTAAACGCAAGAGAATTTGCAGAAAGGGCAGGGATAAACTACCAGATGTACCTGCAGTACGAGGGAATGAAATCCTACCCCCCGTCTCATGTCATCGAAAGGATATGCGAATTCTACAAAAAACACAAAATAAACATAGTGTCGGAGCAGGTTTTCCCGGCAGAGCTGAAAAACATAAAACTAATCAAGAAGTTCATAAAAGAAAAGGATGTACCCAGAGAAGAACTGTGGTACCTATCAGAGCCGAGAGCTATGAGGCATATATCATACATGCCAAACCCAGAGGAAGAACTCATGAGAAAGGAAGTCAGCCAGGCCGTCGAGAGTGTGCTAGGAACCCTATCAGAAAGAGAGGAAAAAGTTGTGAGGATGAGGTATGGCCTAGGCAACGGGGAACATAAAAGGGAAGAAATAGCAGAATACTTTGATTTAAGCCCAGAAAGAATAAGGCAGATAGAAGCAAGAGCACTGGATCATATGCGACACCCCTCAAGATCCAATAAGCTCAAAAATGCAAAGTGGGGATAATAAAAAATACCATCAGCCAACTCACCACTTCTCAGAAAAACTTAAAAACAAAACAATCCTACCAATCCTAAAAGAGGTGTGCACTTGGCAGGAAAAAATAAACACAAACTGGTAAAATACCTGATTCTCTACATAGCAACATACTTCATAATCGACTTCGCAACAGGATTCAACTGGGACGTACAATACTGGCTATCAGTAAACGGACCATTAATGATGGCAATACTATACCCCCTATCAGGACTCATATTCTACTACATAATATACAAGAGAAAATGGGAGGACTGGAAGATATTCACAGCAATGATGGCATACGCGATGTTCATAGAAGCATTCGTCCTGAGAAACCCATTTGTAATAACATTCCCTGCACTGATGGCAGGGATACCTCTAGCAGCAGACCTCTACGGACTCATAGTATTCCTGCCCAAATGGATAACAGACAAAGAAGTTAGGAAGCATAAGCTGCTATTAGCAATCATGACCATCATATTCATCATCCTAGCAATAATCGCATACTTCAACAACCCGCACGCCGTTTAAGAAATCTTCAAATTCTTGTAATTGCAGAAAGAACAGTCAGCACTAGGCTTAGGAATGTCACCCTTCAAGATTTCAACAGCCTTATTCATAAGCCTCATCGCACGGTCAGGATCGGTCTTCAGCTTAACAACATCACAGGTAAAGTCAACACCGTCATGCAGGTCACAATCACACGGATAATAATAAGCGAGATAAGCCTCATTCCTCGTCTTGTAACCGTTAACGAGAAGCAGGAAAGAGTAAAAATCAAGCTGCAAGACATGAGCTTTATGTGTTTCCTCAACAGACTTACCCCTAGAAATCTTATGGTCCAAAGGAACGATAAAACCGTCAATGTCAAAATACTCGTCAGGGATACCTGAAAGCTTAACATCAGCATCCTCATAAGAAAGGGACTTGGGCATATTCCTAGCAAGACGGGCATTAACCTTACCATGCATTATGGGCGGAAGAACATCCTTATCACGATACTTCTCAAAATAATGTTTTATGACAGAATCCATCTTCGTCAAGACACCGGCCATAGGACCGCCAGGCCTCTCAATACCCTTATTCATCTTAAGCCAGAAACAGCGAGGGCAATCCTCCATTACATTAAGCTTGGACGGAGAGAGCTTGTACATAAGAAATCATAATGAAAGAAGGATTATAAAACTTATCATTTATTCTTCCTGCAGATTATGAAAAAATGCTCCTTGTGGTGGGGAGAAAGATCAACATAATCAACAACCTCCATGAATTTCTTCAGCTCACCAATAACCAACTTGATGCTAACCTCCTTATCCTTGATGACATCAACACTCTTGGTCTTAAGAACAAGAATAGCATAGCCGTAATCCTTCAGGAAAACGTCAACATTCTTCCTCAGAATCTCAACCTGGTTTTTCTGCGCAACATCCTGATAGATAACATCAACCTTCGGAACATGCTTCCTGTAAAGTTCTGGTTTGTTAGCATCAAACAACAAGGGAGCCATATTTTCTTCTTCCTCACAGACATGCACGAGACGCATCATAGGCCTTGTGGCAATATCAAGGCAGAAAACAAAGCCGTTAGGACCTACCATCTTCGAAATAAGCTTGGCAGTCACGCCGTGAGAGGCACCCAGGTACAGAACGACATCACGCTTCTTGACAGGAACCTTAAGGCCGTTCTTCTGTGCTGCAACAAGCTTTGATATCATGCCCTTGTAGTAATAGCAAAATATAAAAGCATTACCTTTAACAGAAATAAAAGAGGGGTTGTAGTCTAGCTTGGTATGATCCTTGCATGGGGTGCAAGGGGTCGCAGGTTCGAATCCTGCCAACCCCGTCATTCTAAAATGGAAACAAAATCAGAAGTTGAATTGCACGTGCACCCGTACTTCAACAAATACGGGCTGGAAGACCTAGTCAAAGCCATGGAAGAGAATGAGATAAACGTAGCAGCACTCGAATTTCTGAACGGAAGAATTTTTGAAAGCCTCCAGATTTATGCGAGAGACTTGACAAAAAAAGGGTATGAGGTGGAGATGGACAGCCAGGCAGTAAGGATAAAAAAAGAGGGAAAACAATACTACATCCTAAGGGCAGCAGAGCTGGAAACAAATGAAAACTTCCACATCATAACCATAGGAGGGGACACGATAAAACCATACCAACCATTATACAAAATGGTCGAACAGGCAATAAACCAAGACTTAATCGTGGTACTAGACCACATATTCGTAAGCAACAAATTTTTAGGCACCGAAATAGACAAAGAAGAGGAAAGAAAGGTAAGGAAGGTTTGCAGAAGATACTCGGGAGAAGTAGCATTAGAGTGGAACGGTTACTGCATACCATGGGTAAGAGAGCTTCTCGGAGGAAAAGACGTGAACAGCAAAATAATAAAACTCTCAGAAACGATGAAGAAACACGGCTACAATGTACCAGTAGTCGCGGACACAGACCTTCATGCGAGAAGCAAGAGGGCATTGAACATGATCGGCACGGCAAGAATCATATCAGAAATAAACCTGGGATCAGGGAAGGATATAGTAAAATCGGTGAAAAACAACATATTCTCGAAAAAATACGAAAACGTCTACGACACGGTACCTTTCTTCAGCCACCTCCTACCATACTTCGCAATACCCTACCTGCTAGGAAAATTCTACCACAGGCCTAGAGGATGAATACTAATTATGCCAAACCACAGAAATTTATTTAAACACATACAATAACAAAAACACATGACACTCACAGAAATAGACGTTAAGGGGCTCGTAGGAAAACTCACAGAGATAGAAGGTGTAAGGGTCTACAGCCTTGACGAGAATGAGGGAACGTTCATGCTAGGAATGGACCTGCCAGACGGAGTTCATGAATTGACAGCAAGAATAAACGTAAGACAAGACGACGCATACTTCGACGTGAAAATAACACCACCAATAACACCACCATCCTACCTAAGAGTAGAAAGGGTGTTCATGGACTATGACCTACAACCACCATCAGTGCCTTAATCGTAAGAACTCTCAATCTCTTTCTTAATCTCATCACACTGTTAGAATATCAAATTCAAAAATCAGTACTATTGGGGGTTTTTCTAAAAACTGAATCATAACCCCCTTTCATAAAGTTATAACCCTTCCTAAGGGTATGCTTCGCCACAGGAGCCCCCACAGATATGTATGTGTAAAGGTAAACAAAGGTTGTTACAGGATTATGCTGCCCTTTAAAGACACCAGTCGCATGCAGGATATAATCGGCAACCGCCCCACCCACAGAACATAATACATTAATTTTTATTCCATCAGGAGTGTTAGCTTCTTCTAACCTTTGCACCAAGGTCTTAGCCTCTTTAGGCTTAACTTCCATTCTAGGTCTGATTAAAGTCTTAACAACCATCCCATCCCTGTATGGTACTTATTTATAAAACTTTCGAGAACATAACTACTTCTTCCTATAAGAAAAGACCAAAACAGCAACAGCAACTACAAGAACAAACAAGAAACCAACAATGAGGAAGGTCTTCCTGAACATGAAGAAATGAGTTAAAAAACCGCCAACCAGAGGACCGAGAACATAACCGGAATTCATGAACAATTCCATAACACCAACAGACTCACCATCACGCCTCTTCCCAACAGTAAGCTTCATCTCATCCTCATACAAGCCCGTAATCGCAGACCAGGAAATAGAGAAAACACCAAAACTAACAAAGAAAATAGAGACAAAAACAAGGAAAATGCTTTCAGTGGAACTGAGAAGGAACAGCGAGAGAGAGGCAACAACCATACCGAGTATTATGAAAGACTTCTTGCCAAACCTGTCAGAAAACCTGCCGAACAAATACTCAAAGAAAATAATAGGAGCAACGTAAGTTGCAAGCAACAAACCACCGACAATTCTCTCATCAAGATAAGGATTCTTCAAAGTCTGGGCAAACAAAGGCTCAAAACCAAAAAACATCCCATCAAAAAAAGTAATTATAAAGATAAGAATCAGACACA
Organism: archaeon; assembly: GCA_043808805.1. Lineage (GTDB taxonomy): Archaea > Nanobdellota > Nanobdellia > SCGC-AAA011-G17 > VGLX01 > JAWABC01. Next base: position 10,174 of record JAZDEN010000039.1, read on the forward strand.
TCAAAGCCATCCTAGTCCTAAAAATAACTTTTAAATCATCACGCAATATAACAAGATTAAGCCTTAAGTGCTCGAAGAAGGAATGAGGCTCATCCTTAACCCTAAACTTAACCCTCTTCTTCCTCAAAAGAACCTGACTCAGAATGATAGCAACCAAGACAACACCGATGAAAATGTAAAGCAAACCATTTCCAGACTCAGCAAGAACAAAACCAGCAAGAACAGCACCGATCATCAGGCCAACACACTCAAAAACATCACGAACAGCAAGATTAGTAGAACTCTCCCTCTTAGTAGAATTGTCAAAAATGCCAGTGTAAGCGGTGATGTCAAAGAAATCAAAACCCACACCATAAAACATCATGCCGAGAAGGATGAAAGGAATGTACTGACCGCCAAAAAGAATTGAGACACCGGCACAAAAAAACAAGGTTAATGCTGCAAAGAAAAGAAGTTTTATACTCCTCTTAGTCTGGAGATGGCCAAAATAAACATCAAGCAGGATGCCAACTATCGACGGCAAACTCAGGAACATACCCACAAGAGCAAGATTACCCAAAGTGGATTCAAGAAAAACAGGAATGAAATACTCAAAAGACATGTAAGAAATCGCCCAGAGAAGAACAAGCAAATAAATTACGTGAAGCGTGTAATGCTTATCCTTCCTGTAATTCCTGTAAAAACTGATTAAACGGATCATCCTCTTTTTAAAAAAAGAACCACCAGAAGTTTATTAATCTTTCTTACAGAAAATCACCTGTTATGAAATAATGCAGAGAAGGAATAGTATTCTCATGCTTCTCACGAATGTCATAATTCGTGCCGCCCATAGAAGTAGGCCTTGAAAGAACATTCATCTTAGGCCTGTAATGCTCAAGCATGTCAAGATTAGCAGCAGTGAAATTCTCAACCTTATAACCAAGATTCCTGGTGACAGCAAGGGACTTCAAAAAAACCTCAGGAAGCATCACAGCAGAGCCGACGTTAACAACAACGCCACCATCAAGCTTGCTTATCGTTTCAGTCAACTTCTTGAAATCCTCATAACTCGCCCTTCCAAGAGCAGCACCATCACAGGCAGGATGCTCATAGATGATCTCAGCACCCACAGCAGTATGAACTGTAACAGGAATGTTAAGATGGTAGGCCCAGGAGAGAATACTCAAATCCTTATTGCTGAAATTCTCACCCTCAATCATCCTGCCAATGGCAGAGCCATAACCCAAATCATTATCCTTCAACGCATCACAAATCATCCTTCCAGTCTCATCAGCCAGGCCGAAAGTGCCATCCTCCAGGGCAGGACCAACATCCTCACTAGTATGGCCGGCATAGGCGATCTCAAAATCATGGATAGGACCAGCACCGTTCATAGCAACATGAGTTATGTAATCACGCTTCATCAAATCAATAACATAAGGGCTCAAACCCAGCTTGATAAGATGGGCACCCATCATCCAAATTACCTGCTTGCCCCTGTCACGGGCAGAACGGATGTCAGAACCAAGAGAGATGAGGTCATGGTCATGAAGAAGGTTCTCAAGATTGCCATGCCTCTTGAAATCTTCCAACGTTACCTTGCTCTTCCTCTCTGAAAGAGGATAGGTTTTTATCTTGGTGAAGTCAACCATGGGGACAAAAAAGAGAAACAGCTGGTATAAAAACTTTTTCAATCACATTTTATCTGAGCAGGATAGGACTCAAGGATAACACATCTGCTAGGATCATCACACCTAATGCAGGGATCATTGCCCTTGTTGTAACAGTAGGCTTTATCATCATCTTGGAACTTGTAGCACTCCATACCATCAGGGCATCTTGTGTTTGCATCACAATAAACAAGATCAGAAGGATTCACATCACCAAGATAGTTAGGAGGGCAGGGAGCAAACTCGCAGTTTGGCCCAGAGCGACCTACAGAAGAGCCGTCAGGGCAAATCTTTGCTTCCATATCACAACCCCCCGGCTCTGAATCAATAGTCTTTGAGCAACCACTAACAAAAACTACCAAAAGAACAATAAATGCCACCAACAATTTTTTCATATAAACACAATAAAACAAGTTCCTATATAAAACTTTTCAAAGCTTCAATAAAAATCCTGCCTTGAGGCAATCGCAATCTTTCCAGCAAGATGCCTCGCAGCCCTGCCCTTGTCTTCAGCATTAACAACAGAATCATGAAAATAAATCATGCCATACTTAGGTGGATTAGAGCCGGTCTTAAGATGCCTGAACAAGGCCTTCTCAGCACCCAAAACCTGAATCTTGGAAGAAGGCATCCTGGACAATTTCTCCAGAGAACCAGCAGCAGAAATTAATCTTGCACCAACAACATGACCAGCAACAGAAGTGAGATGAGGGCATCTCTTCCTCATCAAAGAAAAAAGATAGGAGTCAAGCTTCTTGCTGAACTTCTTCAATGAGATTATCTGCCTCTCAAAATCAGCATTCCTAACATAAGCAGACCACTCATCAAACCTGGTCTCAAGAATCTTAATAACCCTCCTCAAATCATCAAGGGAACGGACAGCATTCACTATGAGAACATCATCAGAGATGACAGAAAGCTTCCTCTTAGTCTCAGAAAGATGCAGATCCCTCAAATCCTTAAAACCCATGACAAAAAACATGATAAAAAAATCATTTAAACCTTTCTATAGGTTCAAAGAATAAATATTTAAACAAGACAGCATATAATATATGGGTACAGGGGGCTAAAAAATGAACACTCACGTCAAGGTATACGAGGTCATGACTTCTAAACCAGTAACAGTCAACCAAGAAACAAAACTCATAGAATGCGCCAAGAAAATGAAAGAGCATGAGATAGGAAGCCTACTGGTCAAGGACGGAAAGATGGTAGTGGGCATAATAACAGAAGACGACTTCGTAAGGAAAGTGGTTGCTGAAAACATGGACCTCAACAAGCCAGTAAAAGACGTTATGGTAAAAGACCTGGTAACGATAGAACCCAAAGAGGACATCCATACTGCAATAAAAAAGATGGCAAAGAACGGGGTAAAGCAGCTGCCGGTAACAGAAGAGGGAAAATTACTGGGAATACTCACATGGAAAGACGTGCTGACAGTACAGCCACAACTATTCGACGTCTTCATAGAGAAAGCACACCTAAGCGACGAGGCAATGGAAGAAGGGGTCATGAGAGGAAAATGCGAGGTATGCGGATGCTACAAGGAACTCCACGAGATAGAGGGACAGATGGTGTGCGTGGACTGCGAGAGAAAATTCTAAACTCATTCTGAAGGAATAAGAACAGAAACAAGGAAAAAAATACTAGCCAAAGGAATAACAACCAAAGAGTTTGTATAAGAAACCATATTAGTAAATACAAAGTAAGACACTATATTCAAAGCGAAGTAAACAACCAGGAAGAAAAGGCCTGCAAGCAGAGAATTGATGTTGTTGTGAAACTTCTCCTCCTCAACCCTCTTCAACCTCATCATGAAATAAGCAACCGCTAAAACCAGAACAAGAGCAGCTATGTCAAAAATCAGAAAAACGTTCATCTCCTACCACCCCTAACAGCCTTCTTACCCTTCTTATTCATCTTTCTCATCTTCTCAAAAGCCTTCTGCTCCCTCACAAACATATCCCTCTCATTGTCAAACTCCTCATACATGTCAAGGAACTTTTTCTTCTTCTCCTTAAGCTCAGCAGCATCCTCCCCAAGATCAGCACGCATACCTGCAAGGCGATCACGCTCAGAGGCAAGATCCTCCTTCTGATCCTCAACCCCCCTAGCCTTGCCTTCCAACTCCCTCATCTGCTTTGTGATGGAATCCTCACGCCCATCAAGAGCATCCATCTCCTTCTCAATATCATCACGCATCTTCTCAATGTCAACAGCCTTGGCCTTGCTGCGCTCAAGCCTGTCATGCTCATCCTCAAGCGCGGACTGCTTCTTAGCAAGCTCCTTCTTCAAATCCCTAATCTTCTTGACATCAGCATCAATCTCATTCTCCCACTCAAAAATATCCTTCTCCTTGCCCTTCAACTTCAAATCAAACTTAGTAAGAGAAGACTCCTTCTTCAGCAACTCCTTATCACGCCTCTTCAAAGCCCTCTCCCTCTCATTCAACTCCTTCTTCAGAGCGGCAAGCCTGGACTTCTCATCAACCACAGCCTTCTTCTCCTCTTCCTCTTCCCTCTCAATCTCCTCCTGAGGCCTGTTATCCTTCACAAGAAGATAACCCACTACAACTGCAACAACCAGGAGCAGGATAAGAAAGACGTAATAAGCCCAGGGAACAACCCAATAAACAAAGGAAAAAGACTTGACAAGGAAGGCAAGCCCAAGCAACAGGACAAGAGTGAAAAGAAGTTTTGACTTGAAAGTATCATAAGCAGGGTTCTTTACTGAATAAATCCACACCAACAAGGCTAAAAGGAATAGAAATGCAGCTAGGAATGACTGAAAATAAACCAAAAACCCCCAATCCATATTGTAATCCCCTTTTAAAGATAGTAAGTTGTTATGATGAGATAGTATATAATCATTTTTATACTCGAGTAAACACAAACAATTAAAAACAAAAAGAAACACTTAAAAGCGAATGAAACACGACTTGAAGGTAACAATACTTCTCATAATAATGTTTCTCATTGCGCAATTCATAGGCTTACTAATACTAAGGCCTTATGTTGCTGCAGCACCAGAAGAACTACCATATAACATAGAAAGACCGGAGTTCGAAGAGAGCACAGCATTCATACCAATATTCATAATCATACTAGCAGCAACCATATTTGCATTACTGCTTGCAAAGATGGAAGCAACATGGGTGTGGAAGGCATGGTTCTTCATAAGTGTCATATTCACGATGTCAATAGCGCTTAGTTCTTTCATACAACAATACATAGCAATGGGAATAGCAATAGTATTGGCAATATTCAAGGTGTTCAAAAGAAACCTGTTAATCCACAACATAACCGAATTGTTCATTTACGGCGGACTTGCAGCAGTGTTAGTACCTATATTAGGAATTTTCTCTATATCAATTTTGCTTCTTATAATCTCACTCTATGATTACATCGCCGTGAGAAAGACAGGGCACATGATAAAGCTGGCAAAATTCCAGGCAAAGCTAAAAATATTCGCAGGATTACTAATACCGTACGGAAAAAACAAAGAAGCAATACTCGGTGGGGGAGACATAGGATTCCCACTAATATTCGCAGGGGTTGCGATGAAAACACTAGGACCAAAAGCACTCATAATACCATTGTTTGCAGCAGCAGCCTTAACGTTCCTATTCGTAAAAGCAGAAAAGAAAAAATTCTACCCAGCAATGCCTGTACTGACACTAGGATGTTTTGTAGGGTACTTGGTTGCTTACCTATTGTAAAAAGACTATTTTACATTTTGAAAAGGTTAATAAAGTTAAGTTCTTCATCTTTGGTCATGACAACGGTTGATAAGTATATAAGTGAATTGAAGAAAAAATTAGTTGACCCTGAACCATATGAATTTGAGGGTATTTATCATTATTTAGGGAAAGAAAAAACACATTTCGGAAAAATACTAATTGATAAAAATATGAATATCGCTGGAGAAATTCGCGACCCAAATTCTATGTGCCCTAAACATGCAGTCAAAGGCAAAATCTCCATTGAAAATAAATTAGTAAGAATGGATTTCGATAAAATTTCTATAGGTTTATTGGTTCCGATTCATTATAGTTTAGGGAAACTCAATAATAACGGTATTGTTGGGGAATATGACGGAATGTGGACGTTTCAAGAAGAAGGCATACTTCTCAAAATAGGATATAAGCCTGGGATAGGGGAAGCAGTAATGATAGCACATCCAGAAAACAGTAATAGAACCAGTTTGAGATTATATAAATAATCAGGCTTTATCCGGGATCCTGTAATAAATAGACCTTAACAATTTTCCCTCATCGTAATATCCCCATAAAACATTGTTATTAACTTATTTGTAACAGAGTATAACATTCATACAAAAAAAATAAAAAGAATTAATAAGAAATTTCTTCAATAACCTTGAACTGCTTACAGTTACAGGTGCACTTCAAAGCAACAGGAAGCTCACCCCTAACATCATAAACAGCACCGCATTCCTCACACACCGCTATCATCTTCATAACCTCCTAGTATATCACTCCGATAAGAACATACTCAACCTGCGAAAACCTGACCTTGCCAGGATCTGCAGAACTGTTATTATCACCCTTCAGGGTGTAGTATGTCCCATAAGCATCATAACCTGAATCAATAACACGATGAACTATAAGGCCGTCAGCCCAGCTTGCATTGTAGGCAACAATGTCACCAACATGAATGTCAGAATCAGACTTGGGAATCAATTCCAAGCCATTGGCACCAGCCCTGAGAACAGGCTCCATCGAATGCGTGTCAGCATAAGAAGCCCACTGCACATTGTCCATGTCAATCACAACCTTGTCCGGGTAGACGTGAATGCTTGACTCAGGGACACGATCATAAGGAGAAGGCATAGACTTGTTACCGGACATCGGAAGCTCGGTAGAAGAGGCTGAAACGTTGATGTAGATGTAACTGGACATCCAGCCAACAACAAAGGCCAACGCCAGCGCCAAAAAAAACAACTTAAGCCTCATCATAACCCCCTAATTGTAACTGCTCTTCCCATCCCAATCATAGTCAGAAGAAGAATAACTGGGACTGTACCTATAGCTAGAATCAATCCTGTTCCTGAGATAACGATGGAAAACATCCAACTCAGCGTTGTAATAACCATTGTTGTAATGATTGTAAGTGCTGCGATAAGAACGATAGCTGTAATCAGGATAGTAATAACGCCTGTAACCGTCGTAACGGTAGACTGGCTTGTAAACAACATAATCATCATAAGTGAAGGGGCATATCAGCCTGCTCTCACGGAAATAACAATCAATATCACGGTCAATGCTCCTTCCAGCACGCTCAAAACCATAACCGTCATAGGTCGTAACTGCTGCTGAAACTGAGAAAGCAAACAGCAAGACAATGCCTAAAAACAAAAGCGTTCTTCCCATCATAAAACCCCCTAAATTTACCACTTTTTAGTGGTTTAATTATTTATAAAGCTTTGCATTGATATCGATGCCAAAATACAGGCAAAAGGCAAGCAGAGAACACAGAATACAGGATGTTCGGTTAAAGGGAAGAATCAGCCTCCAAAGGAAACAAAGGGGGTAGAAAAATATTCTATACCATAGTTCCATAAAGTTTATATATGATTAATGCCAAAAAAATGGTATAAAGAGATAAGAAAGACATAACAAGAACAAAAAACAAAAAATAAATGATAAAAAAAGGATAAAAAAGGCCTAAAAAAGAAAACAAGGTGGGTGAGCGACACGGAAATGACAAAAAAAGACTCGGAACTTTTCAGAAAACTAGCAGAGAAAACAGACAGGCTAAGCCAGATAGAAAAAGTGGCAATAATATCAGAAGTAAAGATACTGGACAGGCCACCATACCACAAAGCAGACATGAACGGCCAAGGAATCTACATTCTAAACGGAACGACAATGTTCTGGTCAGAATACGCAGACGCAAAAATAAGAGAACACCAGAGACTAGAAAACAATAAAAGCAAGCCCTTATACCAATAAGGGCATGGAAATATACAAGCAGACCACAAAATACACAGGAGCAGCCTCCTCACTTCTAATGGTCCTGAACCACTTCAAAAAGCTGGAACTAAACAAGGAAAACGAGTACAAGATCTGGCAGAACTCAGCTATACTGCCAACAAGGGTTTCTTCAATATTTGCATTAGCAATCATAACAGAAAACCTGGGAATAAAATCAAAGGTAGTAGTGGGAAACACAAGATTTGACTACCCAAACTACAGGTTCAAGAAATACAGGCTCAAAGACATAGAGCAGGCAAGATACACCGCAGCAATATACCTCAAAAAAGCAAAAGAGAAAAAAATACCAATAGAAGAAAGAGAATTTGACATAGAAGAGGTAAAACAGAGACTGAAAGAGGGAAAAATACTGATGCTGAGACTGAACGTAGGGGTATTAAGAAAGAAAAAAGTCACGTGCAACTACGTCGTCGTATATGGTTATAGCAACGAGAAATTCCTAGTCGTAGACGCAAAAAGAGGAAAGATGCTCGTGCCGGAAGAAGAGATGAAAGAAGCATTAGACACAGTAATAACAAAGGGAAAAAGAGACAAGAGAATGCTCATATTCGGGGAAGGAACATTCCTGAAATTCTTCAAATAAGTTATTTGTTATTTCCTATAGGTAGTTACAAATAGAAAGGTTAATAAACTCAAAAAAAACGCGTCTACATTATGGATAAACTCGAAAAAATACTGGGCGAGTACCAAAAGGCGTTGGCAGAACGCCAAGAGGGATGGGATAGAAATTATTCTCAAGAAGTTTGCGAAGCACTAAAACATGAAACAGAAATAATGGCATGCGAGCTTGAAAACCTGATAAAAGACGGATATAGAGAAGATAGGAAAATAGAAAAGAAGCCTGTAAAACAAGAACCGCCAAGTCTAGAAATTTACGAGAAAAAACTAGAATTGGATATACCAAAGGTCATGGGCCTACCAAGACAAGAGGAGAGTCTGCTGAGGTATATGAGAAAATTAACCATAACCAGAAACAAAGGAAAAACAACTTTATTCAATTCCTCAAACTATGGGCAATTAAGAAAATTCGTATTTGGATACTGGAAGAAACACAAACCAGAGCTACTAAAAAAGATCATAGAAAAAACAAAAGATGATGTTTGGCATACCTTTGATGATAGATACATGTTTAAAGCCAGTCTCAGGAAACATTTCAAAAATCTAAGCGATAAACCAATCAAAGCAGTCAGAGATATACAACTCGAAGAACTGGAAAAGGAAGAATATTTACAACGATGCCCTTCATATATGTCACCTTTCCGATTATACGGAAACGCTTACATAAACAGCTTAGTGAGTAAGGGCATATTAATACTCACGCCAGGGGTAAAAAAATCAGAAGTATCAATATCACCGAAATTTCTGAATAAGGAATAACTTAGGATATATTTTTCTTTAAAAAAATAAAAAAAGGAGGATTAGTCCTCCTCGTATTTTCCAACGATCAGACTTCTGTCCTCATTCCTTGCCTTGGAAAGCTTCCTGCTCACGTCCATCAGGTCAGGATACAAAGACCTTGAGGTCGTATCAGACAAGCCAACGCTCTTCATGACACCCATGTAGTCGTCACCAGTCAGCTTGCAGCCGCTGTTAAGGCCGAAGTAAAGGTGCTCTTCCCTCTTAACCCTCTTCTCAGCGATCAAGCCGCGAAGAATCGCACCATACTTGGGGAACTCCTGCTCAAACTCTGCTATGGCCTCCTTCATGCCACGAGCCCTGTTCTTATCCTCGAAGGAAACATAGGCAAATGACCTCTCGCCATAAAACCCTGTTCCTACCACATCTGCAAGCTCGCCTGCATTGGACATCTTCACCTTCCTCAACTTCTGCTCCATGCTGGACAACGGGATGTCAATCCTGTCCTGGGCAATCAATTCCAAAACTTTCTTTTCCATTTTCAATACCTCCTGTATATTCGATACAGGGATATGAGCCAGCAAGGAAAATGAATTTATGTGGTGATGAAGTTCACCCCAAAATGGAAATATATTTAAGGTAGAAAAACAATGGAATAAGGATGAAAATAGATACGTTAAAGGAGATGGGACTAACACACAACGAGGCAATAGTCTACTGGGCATTATTAGATAACGGACCAAGCCTAGCAGGAGTCATAACAAGAAAGACAGGACTCCACAGGAGAACCGTGTATGACGTTACGGAGATGCTAATCAAAAAAGGACTAATAGGTTACATACTAAAAAACAACAGAAGGACATTCGAGGCAGCATCACCAAACAAGCTGAAAGAGATGATAAAAGAGAAAGAGCAGATGATAACAGAGATAATGCCAGAGATGATGATGCACTACAAGAAAACAATGGAAAAACAGGAAACAAACTTCTACAAGGGAAGACAGGGACTGAAAACAGTGTTCGAAGACCAAATCGCAACAGGAAAGGAAATACTCATAATGGGAGCATCACCATTAGCCTATGAAGTGCTGCAATTCTACTTCAAATGGTTTGACAAGAGAAGAAAAGAGAAAAAAATAAGGACAAGGATAATATTCACAAAAACAGAGAAAAAACCAAACATACCACTATCAGAGATAAGATATTTGCCCCAGAAATACTCCTCACCACTTGCAGTAAACATATACGGAGACAAAGTGGCAATAATACTATGGAGCAAGGAAAACCCGTGGGCAATAATCATAAACCAGAAAGAGATATCAGAAGGATACAGGAAATACTTCGAGCTAATGTGGAAGACAGCAAAGCCTTAACCAACATTCATTCCTAAGCCAAGCCAAAACGCTTATAAGAAAGACTGGCAAGGAAGGGGGCAATGAAAGACTACTTCAGATGCGAAAAGGGATGCACAGGATGCTGCCCGGGAGGATCTTACACAGATAAAAAAGGGAAGAACGAACTGTTAAGAGTAACGCTAACGATAGGAGACGTGTACAGGACATTCAAATACAACAACCTAAACAAAAAAAACTTCTACAACCTATTCACAGAAAAATTCAAACTAATAGCAATACCACCATTAACGGTCAGCAAGGAAGAACTAGAAATGGTGGGAGAAAGACTGCAGGACGCAGGACTCACAGCGATAGTATCAAACGACCCAAAAGACCAACACCTAGTCCCAGCACCAAAAACACCATGCCCAAACCTAAGGCAAGGATGCGAAGTCCACAACACACCAGCACAATACATAATATGCGCGATGCAACCAGAAAAAAGCATCATCAACGAAGAAACAATAGAACTAGCAAAGGAAAACTACGAAATATTCCCATGCATAAAAGGTAAGAGGCTGCACAGAAAAGAAAGGAATAGGATAATAAACCTGAAAAGCATACTCAACAGGGAAGAGCAGATATCAACCAAGATGCTGCCAGTCATAATAACAACAGACGAAAAAAGAACTTATTCCATAGAAGGGCTCAAGGGAGAAACACAAGAAATAAAAGAAGCAGCAAGAAGGATAATGGAACCATTCAACGAAGAAAAAAACAGATGGTGGCAAGAAGAGGTAGAAATGCTGACAAGAATATACGAGAATATAATTGCATAAAAGTTAAAAACACCAAGCATAAGACTATCCAAATGAAAATATACCTAACAGACATAGTACAGGCATCATCAGAACTTCTCAAGGTACTAGAGAAAGAAAAAGTTGAAACAAACTACGACCTGCAAAGGATGAGAGACAGGGTGATAAGAATAAATGAAAGAGACCTCGTAGAGTTCAAAAAAGCACCCACAACCGAAACAAGCATGTACATAACAAGCTACATCAGGTCAGGCTCAGGGATACCGATAGAGCTCAGAGTCAATCCAACTTTCAACTACGCACAAATAATCCTGAAGACACAAACCCAGGTGGCAAAATACGATACCTTTGCAATGGACCCATTCAGAAACATCATACAGAACAGGGTATTCCTACCAGGCGACCTCGGTTCATTAAAAGAAGAGCTGAAAAGACTGAATTCTATAAAGGACCGTTAATCAAAGAACTAAGGTAAGCAGCCTTATCAGCATCAGCCTTCGAAGAAGCAAGATACCTCTTCCAAGCCTCCTTCTCATGGTTGACAATGCCCAACTCCCAGATGCAGAAAGAACCTGAATCATCAAGGTCAAGCTGCTCAAAATTCCTAATCTTACCCCTGAACGTCTTAAACCCGTAAAGCGTGTTCCTCAAAACATGAGGATCCTTCTTATCCCAAACATCAACATTAAGCGTGTCGTGAGAAAGGATCGCAAAACCAAGACCACATCCATGATCTATGCGGAAAGGGATGTCAAGCTCCTCCTCAAGGGCACTAACACCATCCATCACAAAACTGCCGGTAGGCTTCTGGCCCTTAATGTGCATCTCATAAAACTTGATGAGAACATAAGGATCCCTAACAACCGTGACAGGATGGACAACCCTCTGGATGTGATGATACCTTTTTGACACATTACCATACCTGCCGTACATAAAAAATACGACCGCAAACCAAACTTATAAGCATTTCTCTAACCTGCAATACAATAACAACAAAACAAAAAATTTAAAAAGCCCTCAAAAGTAAAACTCTCTCATGGCAGACAAAATGACTGAAAAAGTGGTCAGGCTCATGAAAGAGCCTGTAAGAATAAGGAACATAGGGGTATGCGCCCACATCGACCACGGAAAAACAACATTCTCAGACAACCTACTAGCCGGAGCAGGAATGATTTCTGAAGAATTAGCAGGAAAACAGCTAGCACTGGACTTCCACGAAGACGAACAGGAAAGGGGAATAACAATCGACGCTGCCAACGTATCAATGGTCCACGAAGTAGAAGGGGAAGAATACCTCGTAAACCTCATAGACACACCAGGACACGTAGACTTCGGAGGGGACGTAACAAGAGCCATGAGAGCAGTGGACGGAGCAATAGTGCTATCATGCGCAGTAGAGGGAATCATGCCACAAACAGAAACAGTCCTGAGACAAGCACTAAGGGAAAGAGTAAAACCAGTCCTATTCATAAACAAGGTAGACAGGCTAATCAAGGAAGTCAAATTAACGCCTGAACAGATGCAGGAAAGATTCGTCAAGATCATAAGCGGAGTAAACGCATTCATAAGGGACATAGCACCCGAAGAATTCAAAACAAAATGGCAGGTAAGCATACAGGACGGAAGCGTAGCATTCGGAAGCGCATTCCACAAATGGGCAGTAAGCTTCCCATACATGCAGAAGCACAAAATCTCATTCAAAGAAATAATAGAAGCATACAACGCAGACAACTACAAAGAACTAGCAAAGAAAGCACCCCTGCACAAAGTAGTCCTCGACATGGTCGCACACCACCACCCAAACCCATTACAATCACAGAAATACAGGGTACCAAAGATATGGCACGGCGACCCTGAAAGCATAGAAGGAAAATCATTACTCACCTGCGACCCCACCGGGCCAATAGCATTCGTCGTACAAAAAATAGTCGTAGACAAGCACGCAGGAGAGGTATCAGCAGGAAGGCTGTTCTCAGGAACCGTAAGACAAGGCGAAGAGGTATGGATGAACGGAGCCAAGAGAAAGATAAGAATACAGCAGGTATCAATCTACAAGGGAGCATCAAGGGTTGCAGTAGAAGATGTGCCAGCAGGAAACATCTGCGGAATAGTAGGATTAAAGGACGCGTTCGCAGGAGAGACAGTATCAAGCCAACCGATGGAACCATTCGAGGCAATAAAACACATATTCGAACCAGTGGTCACAAAATCAATAGAACCAAAATCACCAGCAGACCTGCCAAAGCTAGTAGACGTGCTGAAACAGGTACACAAGGAAGACCCAAGCATATTCATCAACATCAACGAAGAAACAGGAGAAAATTTAATATCAGGAATGGGAGAATTACACCTGGAAGTAATAGAGAACAGAATAAAGTCAGAGAAACACCTTGATGTTATAACAAGCAAGCCAATCGTCGTGTACAGGGAAACGGTAATGAGAAAATCACCAGAAGTGGAAGGAAAAAGCCCAAACAAACACAACAAATTCTACATAATACTCGAACCTTTAGATGAGAACATCTACCAGGCAATCAAGGCAGGAGAACTACCAGAAGGAAGAGTAAGGAAGAAAGACACAGCCTTCTACGACAAACTAGTCGAGATGGGACTTGCAATGAAAGAAGCCAAGAAATACACAGACATATACAAAGGCAACGTACTAATCAACGACACAAAGGGAGAGGTCCACATAGGAGAAGTCATAGAACTCGTCATGGACGGATTCGAACAGGTCATGGACGGAGGACCATTAGCAAGGGAACCATGCATGAAGATGAAAATCCTACTCAAAGACATAAAACTGCACGAAGACGCAATCCACAGGGGACCAGCACAGGTCTACCCAGCAATAAGAGAAGCGATAAGAGAGGGAATGAGAGCAGTCGGAGCAACAATGATGGAACCATTACAGGTACTGCAGATAGAAGCACCATCAGAATATCTAGGAGATATTTCCAAATTAGTCCAGAACAAGAGAGGACAGCCACTGAGCATGGACCAGGAAGGCTCAAGGCTGACAGTCAAGGCAAAACTCCCAGTAGCGGAGATGTTCGGACTGGCATCAGATTTAAGGTCAGCAACAGGCGGTAGAGGAAACTACTTTGTATCAGACCAGCTGTTTGAGAAGCTGCCAGAATCACTGCAAGACAAGATAATAAAACAGATCAGGCAGAGAAAAGGACTCAGCGAGAACGAATAAAAAACTTTTTCTTAAATTTTAAAAAAATAAAAAAAAGAAATCAGAGAGGGTAAGGCTTGTAGTACGAAGACTTACACGTCCCTGCAGAACAATAGTAGCCCGAGGGGCATCCTACATAACCACTCCAGTCAAGACACGTGTCAGAGTCATACTGACCGCACTGCTTGTAACCGTAGCTTCCTGAACAAACCTTCGTGCCAGAGGTAGAACACTCATTAGAGCAAGCACCTGCAACACAGTTACCGTTACTACAGGTGTAACCTGAAGGACAGTTCGTCAAAGCACTCCAGTCAAGACAGGAATCAGAGTCATACTGACCGCACTGCTTGTAAGCCAAAGAGCTGTAACAAACCTTCTGGCCTGATACACAATCATTGCTGCAAGAACCACCAACACAAGCACCACTGCTACAGGTCTTGCCTGACGGGCAGGTTATGGATGAACTCCACTCATAACAAGAATCAGAGTCATAATTACCACAAGTCTGATAGGCATTAGTCCCATAACACTTATTCTGACCGCTCGAACACTCGTTCGAACAGCTCGGAGCAGTAACACAACTGCCACTGCTGCAGACCTTGCCTGAATAACAGTAAGTCATGCCACCCCACTCCAGACAGGAATCAGAGTCATAATTGCCACAAGTCTGATAACCTGAGGTACCTGAACACTGCTTAGCATTAGCGTAAGAACACTCATTTGAACATGTAAGGCTCACACACTTGCCACCCTCACACTTCTGGCTGCCAGTACAGTACTGGTAGTTGCTCCACTCATAACAAGAATCAGAGTCATAATTACCGCACTGCTTGTAAGCAGAGGAACCATAACATATCTTCTGACCCACTGATGAACAATCATTTGTGCAACCAGAACTCGTGGCACAGGTACCATAGCCGGTACACTTCTGGCCAGAAGCACAATACTTTATGCTGCTCCACTCAAGACAGCCGTCATAGTTGAAATCACCGCAAACACGGTAGGCAGTGGAAACAACACCGTCACAGATCCTCTGACCGCCGTAAGAACAGATGCTGCTGCAACCAACAGCCCTTCCTGTATCAGCAGGCTGGGCGAAGAAAACATAAACAACACCCACAGCAACAACAATCAGCATGGTCAACATGAGATAAGGGCTCTTAGAGTCCTTGTGCAGTACAATCCTAGATTTAGACCTCTTTCTTTTCAAACTACATCACCTCTTTGTTAACAGGAATAAAGAAGAGGTTATTTAAATAATTTTGCAAAATCTGTATTTGGTACTTTAGAAGACTTAACTAAAAATAAAAAAATAAGTTTAATAACCTATTTTTAGGGTATTCCTTTCGCCATCCTCCCATGTTCTTTCAGCATGGATTTTTCCATTATACTTTTTGAACACTTCCATTATGAAATCTTGAAGGTATCCAGAGAATGTCCCAGAGCTTCTAATGTGTTCTAAAACATACTCCCCTTTTTCTTTTCTAAACCTCATCTCAATACCTTCATGATTCCTGTTTATCCAGAACTTATTGCCATCATCAAGCTCTACAGGTGGCTGACCTCCAAGTTCCTTTTTTAGCATGTCAGCTATTTCCAAAATACCTTCCGTACCTTTAACTTTCAGCTCCAATTTTTTTACATCAAACCTGGTAAGATTGTATGCCATTTTCAATTACCCCCATTACAAACTTATTTTTTAAGAACACCCCTATATTTTGGGGTACCAAACATCTTTATAAACCTTTTTCCCACGATTGTTCTGGATGTGATAGCCAACCATTATTTCTAGAAATAAACCCCTTCAAAAACCAAAAGATTAATATATGAAAAAACAAAAACAAGATTATATGATTTTATCAAAAGAGAGGTTGAACAAGCCAATTCTAGTAAAAACCATAATATTCATCATACTCATAGCAATACTAGTCGGAGGAGCATACTACTACGGCTACTTCAAGAAAAACTGCAACCAAAACAGGGACTGCTTCGACGAAGCATTCAAGAACTGCAGACCGGCAAAGATCGTAAGGATAATAGACAACAACTACTACTACTACGCAATCGACGGAACAAGAGGGGACATGTGCAAGGTCAGGATACAACTCACAAAGATGGGGGTTGGAACATCGCAAGACCTGATACAGGCACTAGAAGGAAAGGGAATGACATGCAACATACCACTAACCCAAGTAAGAGAGGTATCATTCGATGCGATGCCAGACGTACTGAACTACTGCTCAGGACCACTAAAAGAAGCCATATACGAACAGATAATAGCAAAGATGTACTCCCTGATAATAAAGAACCTAGGACCGATAGTGAGCGAGGTCAAGGAATTCTATAAAGTATAGAACTGGTTTACACAAAATTTAAAAAGAAAGTTTGGATAGCAAGGTCCATGAAAAGAGTGGTAATAGCATTTCTCATAGCAATAACGGCTGTAACCCTGCTAAGCGGATGCGGAAAAACAGGCAACGCAGTAAACGAACCTAAAAACCTAACGCTTGAAGAAGCGGCTGAAATAGCAATGAACCGGGTCTACGAACTAACAGAGAACAAAGACATAATAGACCAGAACGGCATGAAGGTTTACAACGCAACCTACGAGGGAGACATGGACAGGTGGAACATAGTTCTCCAGGTAAGCCACACAAACATAAAAACATACGTTTACAACAACGGAACAGTAAAGGTGCTACCTTACAGGATAGAATACAAATAAGAAAAAGAAAAAAAGAATTACTTCTTCTCCTCAGACTTAGGCTGAGAAGCAGGCATCTCAGGCTCATTCTTCCTGAAAACAAAATACAGTATAATCAGGAGAAGAACAACACCACCGATTATGTAATACCTGTACTTAACAAGGCCCCCAGTAGTCGTAGTAGGCGGGGTTATAGGCGTGCATGACTGAGACTCAACAGGCTTAGTCAGCGTTGTGTTGCAGGCGTTGGCATCAGTACAAGTCCTTGTCTGCTGGTTATTAACGCATGCCGACCACTCAGTACACCTCCAGTCCTCAACACAGCCAACGGTCTCGTTACCAGTCTGATTACCTGCAGGAACACCAGAGCATCCCCCCTCAAAACAAGCATCAGGGCAGGTGTAATACTCGTACTCAACACTGCCCTTATCATCACAGAAGTACTCCAGCAAAGTAACCTCATCAACACAGATATCAGGATACTCATCAGTTCCAAATATCGCCGTGCCAGCCTCAGCATAGTCCTTACCGCCTTCCTTTGTACAATTATCAGCTGCCAGAGCAACCGCAGGAATAACCAGTAAGGCCAAAAAAACAACTAAAAACTTCAGTTTCATAACAAACCCTCCTTTCTTAAACACAAAATCAAGACTTTAAGAATTGGGTAGATTATATTTAAATGTTATTATGATTGAAAATATAAAAAGAAAGCGGCAGACCTCCCCAGATGGATGCATGAATGATATGAGGCTTACCTTAGCTTTTCCTCAACCCTGCACCCCCATAAACGCCGATGATCATGATTAAGGCTGCTTCATTCCTGACCTGACCTGGTTCACAAAAAGACCAGCTCTATGGGACAGGATCTCAACGTACGAGCCAAGACCCGATACCATAGCATACACCTCTCCAAGGCATTCAGCCCCGCCGTAAAGCCCGTTTGCGGTAACAAGAAAGGGCTAGTTCCCCGGCCTAGTCTGCCAAGAAAACACGTGTTTTAAGTGTTTAAAAAAGTTATGGTTACCACTTTTTAATGGAAAACTTTAAATAGCACGGCCATATCGGAAAGGGGAATGAAAAATCTTAGAAAGCCGACAAGGGAAGAATTCCCAAAAGTAGAGGCAATGGTCAAGTTAAACCAAGAAGAAGAGGCATACTGGGACTATGTGATGGAAAGAAGAAAAACCTTCCCTGACAAGTCAGAGTTCGAACAAAGACTTCTTTTCTACCTGCAAGAAATGAAAAACACAAGAGGCAGATTCAACGATGGGAGGATTGCAGTAAAAAGAAGGTTAAGATATAGTGTGGCACACACATTAGAATGCCTAGCAGAATTCGTAGAGGACATACCACCAGAGGAAAAGTTCAGGAGATTCAGGAGAGCAGCAAAGTGGTACCAACTAGCAGATGAGACAGTAGGATTTCTAACAGACTACGGATTGAGGCAAGGACAATGCCACCTGGCAATGACCCACTACGGCAAACAGATAGGACTTGAAGCAGAACTAACAGACTACCTTGGCATGAGGGGCATGGCATTATTATCAGGAGTCCTAGGTGGGAACGTTGAAATAACAAACGATGAAAAATTCACAGGCATGCTCAAAGCAATGGCAACAAAGAAAGTAGAAAGCTGTTCAGTAGACGTATACTTAGTCCCATCAAAGGGAGGGGTACAATGAAAAGCTGGAGAACAAAAGTAGACCCAAGCATAAGAGACCACCTGGAAGTACAGATAGCAGAGGCAGCAAAACACAGGGTAGCATACAAATTCTCAAAAGACCCAGCAAAAGCACAGCTATGGACTGCAATAGCAAACCTCTCAAAGCAGCTATCAGAGGCAAACATGAGAATGAAATACCTGGAAAACGCAGTCAAGCAAGCACTGCCAAAAGCAAACATACAAACACAAGAAGAAAGAGAGATTATGAAAGGAGCCATGGGAGTGGAAAAAGCACTCGCAAAGGTAGATGTGAAAAAAGCAAAGTCTTTGAAAAAGACGATGAAGAAATACTGATTCTAATGATAGGTTATAACCAACCAAGGCCAAAAGAAGAACAATACACAGAATTCATACACAAGATAATCAAAGGCCTCAAAAAACTAAAACAGGAAGGGCTATGCCTTATGATACATGGCTCATACGTAAGAGGAGACTACATCCCAGGAAGAAGCGACATCGACTCAACAATGATACTGCCAAACGATGTGGTAACAGACAAGAAACTAATGAGAGGCATAGCGCACGCAACACACATTGCACTGAAAGGCAACAACGTAGAATTCCAGGTAACACCGCTTGACACAACAACGATGAGGGATGGAAGATTCAACTCCTACACACACGAATTCATGGCATACTTCAACACAGAGGGAAAAATACTAGTCGGACCAGACTACAGGCCACAGATGAAATGCCTCGAATCAAAAGTAGGAGAGATGAGCACGCTAAGCCACAACCTAAGAAAGGTAAGGATGGGATTGATCTTCGCTGAAAAAAACATGAAAGAAGACTACGAGGAATACCTAAAACAATTCATGAGCACCCTCAAGGCAACAAGCAGGGGATCAAAACAAGTACTGTTCCTGGCAGATGGAGGGTTGAGAAAGAACAGATTCTCAGCACTAAAAGAACTGCCAAAGAAATTCCCAGAAGTAAATTCAGGACCCTTAGAAGAGATAAAATACTACTTTGACAAGCCACACAGGCTCGACATCCTATTCAAATCAGGTGAAGGCGTGCTGAAACTACAGGAAGAATCAGTAACAATGCTGGAAGAAATAATAAGGGCATACATAAGAAGGAACCCCATAAAAATAAAAAAGAAAACAAAATCTTTATAAACACTTTATTTCTCATTACTCTCGATGGAAACAAGACAGACAGACGCAGGCAGCCTCAAAGACGGAAGCTACGTAATTTTCGACGGTGTTCCATGTATAGTCAAAAGCATACAAACATCAAAAACAGGAAAGCACGGACATGCCAAATGCAGGATAGAAGCAATAGGCATGGTGGACCAGAGAAAAATAATCAAAGTGATGCCCGGACATGAAAAGGTAGACGTCCCAATAATAGAAAAGAAAAGCGCACAAGTCCTATCAGTAAGCGGAGACAAGGCAACAGTGATGGACAGTGAAAGCTACGAGACATTCGAGATAGACATTCCAGAAGACCTGAAGGGACAGGTAACAGAGGGATCAAGCGTCATGTACTGGATAATACTTGACAAGAAAGTCATAAAGCAGGTAAAGTAAGATGGCAAAAATACCAGAAGCAACAGAAAGGATGTTCCACAACATCTTCGTATGCAAGAAATGCAAGACAAAGATGAGAACAAGCAGCATGAAGGTGATAACCAGAAAGACAACCTGCAGAAAGTGCGGCGGAAAAAACTTCAGAGCAATAAAGAAAGGAAAAGCCAAGTAAGCACTAAAAAAAGAGGAAAACAATGAATTATGATCTTTTATTCGCACTAATATTCTACGCATTAATCTTCATCTTCTTCATAATAAAAAGGGACAAATTCAGGGTACAAGGCAAGATAGTACTTCTATACCCAACAAAGATAGGCCTAAACCTGATGGACAGGATGTCAAAGATAAAACCAAAACTGCTCAAAGTGATAGGATACATTGGAGTGATAATAGGCCTGATAGGAATGATATTCATATTCTACACCCTAGTGCAGGGAGCATACCAAACAATATTCGTACCAAAAGCACTACCAACAGTAGCACCAGTCCTACCAGGAATAAAAATACCGGGAGTACCAACACTCTCATTCTGGCACTGGATAGTGGCCATACTAATAACAGCAACCGTGCACGAATTCTCACACGGAGTGTTCGCAAGATTATTCCACATAAAAATAAAAAGCTCAGGATTCGCACTCTTCGGACCAATCCTTGCTGCATTCGTGGAAGAAGACGAGAGCATGAAGAACATAAAGCCAAGAAAACAGATGGCAATACTCGCAGCAGGACCTTTCTCAAACATAATAACCGGAGTAATATTCCTCATGATACTGATATTCATAACAGGACCACTCCAAATAGGGGTGGTAGAACCAAGCGGAATAGTCGTCAATGAGGTCAAAGAGGGGTACCCAGCACAACTAGCAGGAATGAAAGCACCATTCACAATATTAGAGATAAACGGACAGGAAACATTAGATGGATTAAACTTCACAAAATCAACAGCAGAAATCAAACCAGGAGATGAGGTCATAATAAAAACAGACAAAGGGAACTTTGAGATAACAGCAGCAGTCAACCCAGAAAACGCAAGCAGGGGATTCATAGGCATAGGAAGCTTCGAACAGAACACAAAGATAAAAAACAGCGTCGAAGACCAGTACGGAAACCTACTGCCAAAGAGCCTGATGTGGGTCAACATGCTCGTGATGTGGCTGTTCATAATAAACGTAGGAGTGGGATTATTCAACCTACTGCCACTAGGACCTGTAGACGGGGGAAGGATGTTCTACCTAGTAATGCTCATGATAACAAAAAACGAGAAAAAATCTTTGAAAGTATTCGGGATAGTTAGCATGATATGTTTAATGTTAATAATAATAAATTTATTACCCTGGATAACAAAACTGTTCTCCTTTATCATAGGGATATTCTAACGCTTCTCAAGAACATAGATATTCCTAGTTAAGGATTTGTGGACATAAAACGGGATACTCGCAACGACAAAGAACTTTGACCTGAAAGAAAAGTTGCTGGGAAAAACAACAACCAACCTCCTATTCTTCCTCAACAAGGAATAAGCATTAGCCAAGAAAGAGTTGTAGAGAGTTGAAAGTTTCTGCGTCTTGAAAGAGCCACGACCGTAAGGAGGATCTGTAACGATAACATCAGTCTTTATCTTAACCTTCAAAGCATCCTCCCTGAACAGTTTCGCCTTTAACTTGAAATGGTCAAGATTCTGCCTTGCCTTAACAATCATGTCAGCGTCAACATCAGAGCCAAAAGTCTTACAACCCACTATTGCAGATTCGAGAAGGATGCCGCCAGTACCGCAGAAGGGATCGAGAAGGGTTTCATTCTTCCTTACACCTGAAAGATTAATCAGCGCACGCGCAAGCTTAGGGCTCATCGAAGTGGGATGGAAACCAGGACGGAGATGAGCAACCCTCTCAAAAAAATCACTATCCTGCTCATACAACAACAAGCCACAAAAAACCTTCCCCTTGACAAACAAAAACTCAATCCCAGTCTTAGGATTGGTAAGATTGACCTTAGGCTTTTTCAGCCTCCTCCACACAGCATCAGCCAAACCACGCTCAGTAAAAATCTGGATGTGAAAATTCTTAATCCTAACACAGAAATCCCTCTTGTAAATTTTATTCCAGTTGAACTTCCTTATGCATTCGAGCAGGAATTCAGGCTGGCATGAAAAAAGAAACTGATAAACGGACTTCGTGTAAGCAAGCCTCTTAAAATCGGTGAACTTAGAATCAACAACAAGAACCCTGTCACTAATCCCAACAACCTTGTCGCCTGCCATAGCAACAACCTCCTCCTTCCCCAACAGCAGATTATCTGCCGACAACAAATAAATTTGCCTCATCTTATCTTCCTGAAATAGCCGCAGAGCGCAAAAACCTCCCTCTTAGTCAACAAAGACTTACCAACAAGACGTTTCCAGACCTTCTTCTGAGTCTCCTTCTTCTTAGCATTCAAAAAATCAAGCTTATCAAAAGACCTGTAGATTATGCCCAATAAAATATCCTTATCCTTCCTTGAAGCAAAAGCAATGTTGCTGGAAACCTTCTCATCCTTAGACCTCTTGAAAAGCTCATAAAATATTATGGCAGCAGAATGGGAGATGTTCATGGAAGCATACCTCTTAGAAGCAGGAATGGTAACAACAAAATCACACTTCAGTATTTCCTCATTAGACAAACCATGATCCTCACGGCCGAAAACAACAACAGAATTCTTCGGAAGAACAAGCCTGTCAGGAGGAATCGGAGAGCGGGGAAGATTGTAATCAGTACCAACGATAGCAGAAGTTCCAACAACACAATCAAACTTCCTTATCAACTCACTGAAAGACATAATCTTAGCAGACCTGAGAACATCCTTGGCATGGGAAGCGCGATCCATCGACTCCTTAGAGAGATGGTCACACTTAGGATTTATCAGAATAAGCTTGTTAAGATTGAAGTTCTTCATGCACCTTGCAACCGCACCAACATTACCTGCAGTCTTAGGTTCCAACAAAGCAACACTGACCATAAAAGTAAAATAAAGAAAAAGGGTTTAAAAAACTAGTTATTTCTTCTCAACCTTCTCTTCCTTAAGAACTTTCTTTGCAATAAGGAAGACAACCAGAGCTATAATGATGAAGTTAATCACAGCGCCTGCAAAAGCACCCCAACCAATCACAATAGGGCCTAAGTTGAATGTAGCAGTCTGCCAGGCACCACCAGGAATGAAAGGAGTTACTATCGGCATTACTATGTTGTTCACCAAAGACTGAACCAGGGTGTTTATGGCCACAGCTATGATGAAGGCAACAGCCAAACCTATCACTTTATACTCAGCTAGAAAGTCCTTGAACTCTTTAATCAAACCCATAAATCTCAAACCCCCTAATTTAATTAATTATCATAAAGAGATGTTGCTTAAAAATATTACTGTATTTTTGGGTATACAAATCTTTAAGTAGTGAATTTGGGATAAAAAGGAAAAATGATAATACCATCATCCATCTACATGGGGAACGAAGGAAGGGTATACCTGGCAACATACAACCCATACCCAGATGTATACAGGGCAGCACCACCATCAGCCCCAAATTCACTAAGAGTAGCCCATGCAGTATACGGATACCAAGGACACAGGAAGGCAATAGACGTATTCAAAATAAAAACATACGGAAATGCTGAAACCAGCATAGCAGAATCACTACAGGACTTCGAATTAGATTTTGATGAGATACAGTACAAGAGGGCAATACCCCTTTTAAACAACCTGGGATTCGTTGACACAAGAAATGATATAGCATATGTCATGCGAAGGGATTACCCCCACAATGAAGAGGTTAAAAACCTGATAAGGAAAGACGTGCTAGACTTCTGCAAAAACCCATCCTCACTCGGAATAGGAACAACAACAGAACTGCTGGATGAGATAATAGGACGAATGGTACTCAGGGAAACACACCAAAAAACACTGCTGAGAGGGGGAAAACAGGAATTCGTACCATCCTGCGGACTTGAGGCAAACCTGGATTTCTCATACGGATGCATATCAGATTTCGTGAACGGATTCCTAGATGTTTTCGCAGGATGCGGATACTGCTATGCTGCACACAATCACCTAACATTCTCAAAAACAATAATCAAGATAGACAAGAAACAACTGATAGAAGAACTAACAGGAGGATATGACCACAGCTGGTTCAAGGAGCTTGCTGAAAACGGCAACAGGAGGATAAAAACACTGAGATTTGGAAAAAGGACAGAAACAGGATCAGTGTACACACGCGAAAAACTGCTAACATCACTTGAAGCATGCGTAGAAACAGGAACAAGAGGCGTAATACCAACCAAATACCTAGAATATGACCCCCTGGTAGCAGACCTGGCCAGAAGAACAAACACAAAGATACTCGTCAGCACAGGATGGAACAAACTTGAAAGAGGGGCATGCAGCCACGGATGCACAAACGAATTCAGGATAGAGCAGGCGATAAAATACAAAGAAGCAAAAGCAGACCCGGCGATATACCTACTGATAGATGCACCAAGACCGCCTGGAAAAAGAGAACAGGACATACTAAAGACTGCAAAAAAACACAAGATACAAGTGCAACTCCTGCCAGTAAGAATACCAAGCAACAAGATTGGCAAGATGATAACAGGGATGAGCTGGAATGAACTAACAAGGGACATGGAATCCACCCAATACGGAATGGAGGGGGTAAGAGAAAATTTACACGGAGGGGGATACGTAAGCAAATCAGGCGTGCTAACAGCATATGAAATAAACCCCGCATGGCAGAAGATGATAAGGGATAACAAGGACAACATAAGGATGTGCCACCACAACGACAAACAAACATTCTGCGGCGGATGCTTCCAGCGCAACGGATTCATAATACCAACAGAACATGTGAACATCAAATATGCAAAAATTAGAAAAGGGAACTGGAGAAAGGCAAAGAAAAACCACGGGCAGATGAGCTTGTTCTAATTCGAAAACATTAAAAAGCAAAAACAAAGAGAAATAATAATGCTAGTTGACGTACACGCACACCTTGAATTTCAGCAGTTCGATAATGACAGAGACGAAGTCGTAGAAAGGGCAAAGAAGGTGGGGGTAGTTGCCATAATAAATTCTGGAATAAACAAAAAAA
>JAZDEN010000040.1:0-7092 GCA_043808805.1 archaeon
GATATTTTGACGCCTTTAAGGCCGCAAGATTTGCAGTATCCGACTTGGCTGAGCCTGAAGTTCCAAATTCTGCAAAGGGGAAATACAGATGGAATCTAGAGTTAGAAAAGCCATTTTTTATAATATTCAAATTAATCAAAAAGTGATTCCTATTTGTATTGCTGGGTTTTGAAATTTATAGAATCAAAAGTTCGTTTAGGGGTGTGTTGGGAATATCTCGCATCTTCCCCTATTGCCAGGATTACCATAAGTATAGCATAGCCTGTTCGTTTCATCTTTTTTATTACGCATAACTTTTATTTAAGTTTTTGTGTTGCATCAAAAGTTTTTTAAACAAATATCAATTAATCTTCTGTATGGTCCTGGAAGCTTTAATCACGCCGAGGTTGGCTGAGAGGAAACCTTGGCAGTTGTTTTTCATAGGTATTTTCTATTCTACCATTGCCATGTTTCTCAGCCTGTGGATATTCCAGGAGCACGCAAGCCTTGTCATGGTTTTCCTTACCGTCCTTGCCTGTGTTCCTTTGATGTATAAGACTATGAGGTTGGAGGAGAAGAAGGAGCGTATTAATGAGAAGGCTATTGATGAGTTGAAGGAGCACTGGCCTGCCCTTGTTTTTTTCGTTGCGCTGTTCCTCGGCTTTGTTGTTTCGTATGCTGTATGGTATGTTTTCCTTCCGGCCCATTTGGTGGAATCGTTGTTCTCTACCCAGGCCTCTACTATTAATGCCATTAATGCTAAGATCCATTATGTTTACACTGCTAATAGTGTGACTGCCTACATTTCAGGCGGTGCTGTTTTTGCAAAAATCTTCACGAATAACATAAAGGTGCTGTTTTTTTGCGTGTTCTTCTCGTTTTTCTATGGTGCAGGTGCCATCTTCATCTTGACTTGGAACGCCTCTGTCATTGCCACTGCTGTTGGTAATTTCATTAGGGAGAATCTTTCTGATGTCTTTGGCTGGAGCTATTTTGCTGTTTTCTCCATTGGTTTCATGCGTTACATGACTCATGGCATTTTTGAGATTCTCGCGTATTTCATGGGTGGCCTTGCTGGTGGCATCATTTCTGTTGCTGTTATAAGGCATGATTTCAGCAGCAAGAGGTTCAGGCATATCATTTTTGACTCTTTTGACCTTATAATCCTGGCTGTTTTCACGCTGTTTATTGCCGCTATTATTGAGGTTTTTGTTACTCCCTCACTGTTTTAGTACTATTTCTTAAGTGATAGGAACCTTGAATTTATTGCAACTATTACTGTGCTTAGGGACATGAATATTGCTCCCACAGCTGGACTCAGTAGTATGCCGTAATTGTAAAGTACTCCTGCTGCTAGTGGTATTGCAACTATGTTATAACCAGTCGCCCACAGGAGGTTTTGTTTCATTTTGTTGTATGTAGCTTTTGCGAGTCCTATGATTGCGGCTACATCCCTGGGATCGTTTCTTACAAGTATTATGTCTGCAGATTCTATTGCCACATCAGTGCCAGCGCCTATAGCTATTCCCACATCGGCCTGTGCAAGTGCTGGGGCATCATTAACGCCGTCTCCGACCATTGCCACATTAAGTCCTTGTGATTGTACTTTTTTTATGGTTTCTGATTTTTCGTGTGGTAGCACCTCTGCAAAGAAATCATCTAGTCCCAGTTCTTTTGCCACCCATTCTGCAACTTTTTTGTTGTCCCCTGTAAGCATCATGCACTTTATTCCCATTGATTTTAGTTTGGCTATTGCTTCCCTTGATTCTTCTCTTATCAGGTCAGCAAGTGCTATTGCTCCTATCGGTTGACCGTTCACTAGGGTGTAAACCACTGTTTTTCCCTGTTTAGTTAGGTCCTCTATTTTTTTGTCTTCTATTTTTATTTTGTGTTTCTTAAGGTAGTTTGGTCCTACAACTCTTATTTTTTTCCTGTTGATTTCACCTTGGACACCTTCTCCTGGTATATTTAGGAATTTGTTGACTTTTCCAAGTCTGATTCTTTTCTCCTTCGCCTTGTTTACTATGCCTTTTGCTATCGGGTGTTCTGAATTTGATTCTAATGATGCTGTGTAATGCAGGATTTCATTTTCTTTATGTTTGCCCAATGGTATGATGTCTGTTATGCCAAACTCTCCTTTTGTTAGTGTGCCTGTTTTGTCGAATACTATTGCGTTTATGTTTCTTGCTTTTTCAAATGCAATCCGGTTTCGTATCAGCAGCCCGTTTTTTGCCGATAAAGAGGTGGATACTGCTACAACGAGTGGGACAGCTAGCCCTAGCGCATGTGGGCATGCTATCACCATTACAGTTACAGTTCTCTCAAGTGAGAATAGAAAATCTTTTCCAAAGTAAAGCCATGTCAGTAGAGTTATTGTTCCTATGGACACTGAGATTATGGTGAGCCATGAGGCTGCTTTGTTTGCTAGGTCCTGTGTTCTGGATTTTGATTCCTGTGCTTGTTTGACTAGTTTTATTACGCTCGAGAGGTATGAGTCTTCGCCTGTATTGGTTACTTTTACGTGTATTGCTCCTTCGCCGTTTACTGAGCCTCCAATAACCTTGTCTCCTTTCTTTTTTGTTACTGGTTTTGATTCTCCTGTTAGCATCGCTTCGTTGACATTTGTCTCGCCTTTTATCACCACCCCGTCTGATGGTACTTTCTCCCCTGGCTTTACAAGGATTATGTTGCCTGCGACAAGTTTTGTGGTTGGTACGTCTTCTGTTTCTCCGTTGCCCTTTACCAGGTGTGCCTCAGCTGGCATTAATCGTGCCAGCGCCTCGAGGGCGCGTGATGCTCCCATAACAGAGCGCATCTCAATCCAGTGGCCCAGTAGCATGATGTCTACCAGTGTTGCCAACTCCCAGAAGAAATATTCCCCCTTAACCCCAAATACTGTTATGCTGCTGTAAAGGAATGCTGCTGTTATCGCCACTGATATTAAGGTCATCATCCCAGGTTGCCTGTTTTTTAGCTCTTCAGCAACGCCTTTAAGGAAGGGCCATCCGCCGTATAAGTATACTATGGTCGATAAGGCAAAGAGTGCATATTTGTCACCTGCAAAAGTAAGCGTAAAGCCAAGAAATTTTTGTATTAGCGGCGACAGTATTAGTATGGGGATTGTTAATGCCAGTGATATAAAAAATCTTTTTTTGAAGTCTTGGACCATCATCTCATGATGGTTGTGTTTGTTGCCATGGTCCTCTTTTTTTTGTTTACTATGCCCTTCATGCATATGGTGTTCTGCATTTTTTGCTGCAGTTTTGTTCATCTTGCCTCTCATTCTTAGGTTAGAATGGCTTCTACTATAAAAACTTTGTTTTGAATGCCTTTCTAAACCGGCGTTGTCCTAAATCATGTTTAGTATTACCTCTATGTTGTAAAGGATTAGTTATGAACATTTCTTTGTGCATGGCGTTGGCTTTTAGGCTTTATGTTTCTGCCGTAGAGTTGTTTTAATCCAGAGAAATATGATTTTTTATCCTTATTCTTGTGAAGCGGAAATCAGCAGATAGAGGTCGGATTTTTTTGGAGACAATCCTAATTTTCTTAGGGTGGCTAAAAGTTCAATTGCTTTTTTGTCTAGTTTATCAAAGGCTTCAGGCAGATTTTGTTTGATTTTATACTCAAGACCGTGCAGGATCCCTTTTTCCTCACCTGTTTTGTCAACCAATAAAGTGAAGTGTGCCGTGGTTTCATGTCCCCATTTATGACCATGATATTTCTGTTCATTAACTTCCCATATATATCCTATGTCTAACTTTACATTCACCTTGCTGTCATTGTATGTTTCCCGCAGTCGCTCCCCGTTTGGTAGCTCTACAAAGTATTCAAGTTTTAAATCATCTATGGGTTGTTTCCGTTTCACAGTTTTGATTGGCAGTGCCTTGTCATAACCGATGCTTACTGTTGCAACAGGATCTGTGCTTATAAGTCCCATGTTGATAATGTTGGTTTAGGCTGTATATAAATTTTATTGGTGTCGAGAGGTATTATGGATTTTAGCATGATAAACAGTATGTATTTTTTCCAGTCACATAAGTTTAATTTCAGTTCCACAACTTTTATAAACAACCAATTTTTTCTTTAGGGCTGATGAAGGTTAAGCCTCCAAGGGAAAAGGGGAGTTCTTTTTTTAGTAGTAAGAAGTTTTTGACTATTCTGATAGGTTTGTTTATAATTATGATTATGGTTTTGAGTGTTCTTGACCTATGGAGGGGTTCTGATGGCACTTCAAAGTATGGCAATACAGAGTTCACTCAGGACAATAGCGGTTGGATTGGTTACGTAGGCAGCAATCCAGTTAGGTTAACTTATGATCCTCAGGAGTTGGAGAATGTTTCGCTTGTTGACTTTTCATCCTTTAATTCGGTGCAGAAGATCTATTTGTCTACTGATGATCCTCTGTTGATGTATAGGTCGATGGATTACTTTAGGAATCATGTCCCTCTGACTCCTCAACAGTTTTATTCATGCATTCCAGAGGCATCTAACGTTACAGAATGTTCTGACTGGCCTCTTAAGGATTGCAGTGATGCTGATAACTCTGTTGGTGTGATAATATTCAAGAACTCTGATGAGGTTAAAACCTATTCTTTTTCAAGCACCTGTCTGGTTATTGAGGGCAATAATGATAATCTGCCCAAGGTTTTTGACAGGGCTATGCTGAAGATGTTGGGGGCTTAAGATGGATGACAAGGTTAAGTACCTAATCTATGGTATGATTATTGTGTTAGGTGCTTTCATAATCTTTCTTGTATTCAATCAGAAGGTGACTCCTGGAACTTCGAAGTATTACAACGGTTTTGACACTTTTGATGTTCAGCAGGTTGATTCCCAGCACGGTCCGACTTACAAGACAATTATTTACCTCAACGGGAACACCAATCCTTATAACATCTACACTAGGTACAGCCCTGAGGAGACTGAGGATATGAATTTTGAGTTTAACCTTTCTTCTAAGGTTGTTGGTAAGAAGGAGGTTTTCATTACTCTTGACCCCTTTGCCAATCTTACTGGTGAGACAACTCTTGCTGCGTTGGAGATTGACAAGTTTATTGACAATAGTTATCTGTTCAGCACTCCTGTTAACAGCGCTTTCACCCAGCCTTATCAGAATTACACCATTAAGAATTGTGAGGATGCCAACGAGACTTCAGGTGTTATACTCCTGCAGACCGGTCCTGAGACAAAGGCCTATTCACAGGGTAATTGTGTTGTACTCCAAGGTGCTACCCAACCTGACATCACCAGGCTTGCTGATGGCCTTATTTTCCGCATGTTGAGGATTGTCAGGTAATTCTTGCATTAAAGAAAACATTTAATAACAGGATAGGATTTTATAAGATAATGAAAAGCGATAATAATTTGTTGATTGGGATAATAATCGGCATGGGTATCATCCTGCTCTTGGGCTTTGGATTTGGTGGCGCTGGTATGATGGGTGTTGGATTCGGTCCTATGATGGGTGGCTACGGGATGATGGGAGGTTACGGCTCAGGTGCAATGCTGTTTGGGTGGTTGACCTGGATTCTGATTATTGTTCTCGTGGTTGCTGGAATCTACTGGTTTGTTAGGTCTGCGAACAAGAGATAAAGCTTTTAAACACCATTTTTTCCCTATTTCTTATGCCTTGCAAGAGTTGTGCTAGGAATCCTGTAATTACTCTGCCTAACTCGAATGTTAAGCTGTGCAGTAGTTGTTTTGTTCATTATTTTGAGAGGAAGGTCTTCAAGACTGTTGCTAAGTATGAGATGATCCGGGATGGTGACAGGATTGGTGTTGCTGTTTCCGGTGGCAAGGATTCGTTCTCGCTTCTTTACCTTCTTAGCAGGTTTGCTGATAAGCATCGCAAGCTATCAATAGTTGTCATATCTGTAGATGAAGGCATAAGGGATTACAGGGACTTGTTCAATGTTGAGAAATATTGCAGGGAAAACAGGATTGAGTACCATTCTTATTCTTTCAAGGAGGAGTTTGGTCTAACTCTTGATCAGATGAGGAAGAAGACTGATATGAATCCCTGCAGCATATGCGGTATTTTGCGTAGGTTCTTGCTGAATGCTAAGTCTAGGGAGTTGAAGTTGACTAAGGTTGCTACTGGCCATAACCTTGATGATGAGGCCCAGTCAATTTTGATGAATCAGTTTAGGGGAAATCTTGAGCGTTCTGCTAGGCTTGGTCCTGTTACTGGTATTCTTTCTGACAAGAAGTTTGTTAGGAGGATGAAACCTTTTTACTTGCTGAGTGAGAAAGAGGTTGCTACTTACTCTTTCATTAAGAAGTTGCCTGTTCCTTATTCTGAATGTCCTTATGCTGCTTCCTCTTACCGTGCTGATGTTCGTGACATGCTGAATGAGTTTACTAAGAAGCACCCCCAGACCAAGCATGCTATCATTAACTCTTTCCTTGACGTTCTTCCCATTTTGAAGAAGCGTTATTCTGGTATGAAGGTCAAGACCTGCAAGGTCTGTGGTGAGCCAACATCTGGTGATGTCTGCACTGTTTGCAAGCTTCTTGAGTCACTTCAGGTGTGAGACTACCTTATCTTTGTTGCAAGATAGTTATACACTACAGCGAATACCCATCCAGCAACTAATGAGTACACTAATATTTCTATAAGCCCAAGTATGGTATTTCCCAATGATATGTTGGTCGCTGCTATCTGTGTTATGTCTATCCCGTGGAATACGTTGCTGAACATGTTCACTGTTGTTGTCGGTGCTATTGCTATCAGCAGTGCGCATATTATGTATAGTATTCCAGAAACTCCTGCTAGGCTTAAAGCTACTAGTTTTGTGTTTAGCTTTGCTGCCATCTTATCACCTCTTTTTATATTTAATCACTCTTTTTACCTTTTATATTTTTTTGTATCTTAATATTAGGGAGTTGCTGACAACGCTAACAGAGCTCAGTGCCATCGCTCCCCCTGCGATCATGGGGCTCAAAAGCCATCCTGTGAATGGATACAAAACTCCTGCTGCTATCGGTATTCCCATTACGTTGTAGAACAGTGCCCAGAACATGTTCTGTCTTATTTTTTTCATTGTTTTCTTGCTCAGCGTTATTGCCTTTGGGACGTCGTTCAAATTATTCCTCATCAGCACTATGTTT
>JAZDEN010000041.1:0-13558 GCA_043808805.1 archaeon
GTCATTATGTCTGCTAGGAACATGATGTGTCTTATGTCTACGTCCAGTCCCTGGTCTCCTATGACCTTTCCGGCTTCGTTTATTATTGCCTGCCTTCCTGCTTCGATGCCGAGCACTCTTGCTGCCTCGAATATGTTGTTGGTTGATGTTCTTGTCGCGTCAACATCTTTCATTTCCAGCACTTCTTTGAGGTTTGATCCTGCTGTTAGTATGACAAATTCGTTCTTTATCTTTGTGACCATGGCCTGTTTTATTCCAGGAACCCCTTTTATGACTATGTCCTTTACTTTTTCTTTCAGTTTGTAGAGTTCTACCAGGTTGCTTCCTGCCTGTATTTCCTCTTCTCCTTCCTTGGTCTTTAGCTTGAGTATGATTTCATCTTTCTGTGCTTTTGCTGTTGCTGTTTTCAGTGTCACGAGGTGTTTCATTATGAGCTCATCGTCAACGTTTAATTCTTTCATCTTTTTCTTGTTCAATTTCAGTTCAATCTGTGATTTGATCATGTTTATCGCGAATTCTGCTACTACTTCCTGCAGTTTTATTTCTTTGATTAGTGCTGCCACTTTCTTTGATTTTGCGGCGTCATCCCTCACGCTCTTGTCTAGGAATACCTCCATTGCCGGTGTCTTTATCTCTTTTCTCGCGTCTAGTATCTCTATCAGTCTCGGTAATCCCAGTGTTACGTTGACTTCTGCTACACCTGCGAAGTGGAATGTATTCAAAGTCATTTGAGTACCTGGTTCACCAAAGCTTTCTGCTGTTATCATTCCGATGGCTTCTCCTGGGTTTATTTTTGCCTTGATGTACCTGTCTTTTAGGATTTGCCTTGCTTTTTCTGCCTGTGCCTTTGTCAGTTTCTTGGCTTCTATCTCTGCTTCCAGCTCGTCAATCAGCTTCCTTGACACTTCGCTTTCTTCCATTTTCTTGTCTTTTTCTTCAGCCATCTTTATTCTCCGAGTACGTCCTTGACTATGTTTTTGACGTTTATCGTTCCGCCTTCTGTTTTGGAGATGTCAAGGTTATCCTCTCCGTAGTTGAACTGTATGATGCTTCTGTTTGCATCTCTTACAGTGAAATCATATTCTACCTTCAAATCCTGTAATGCGTTTGCTAGTCTTCTGTACATGTATCCTGATTTTGGTGTTCTCAGGGCTGTGTCCATGAGGCTGTCTCTTCCTGTCATTGCTCCAAAGAAGAATTCTACTGGTGTTAGTCCTTGTTTGAATCCTCTTCCTATGAATCCTCTTGCCACTGGGCTTTTGTCCCCTTCTTTGAATAATGATAGTGTTCTGTTTTTGTATCCTCTTTCTATTCTCTTCCCCCTGAGTGCTTGCTGTCCTACGCAGGCTGCCATCTGTGCAAGGTTCAGTATGTTGCCTTTTGCTCCTGCTCTTGACATTACCACTGTCGGGTTTTTTTCGCTTGAGTGTTCTGAGATTATCGCACCTACTTTGTTTCTTACCCTGTTAAGCACTTGTAATATCCTTAATTCAAGTGTTTCCTCGAGTGTCTTGCTTGGTAGTTCTTCCATCTCTCCCTTTTTGTATTGTTCTATGAATCCCTGTGCATCTCTTTCTGCATCCCTTATCACTGTGCTGACCCTTTCCCTTATGTCTTCAGGTAAGTCAGTGTCCGATAGTGTTGTTGAGAATCCCCTTCTTAGTAATGATGCGATTCCCAGTCTGAATATAAGTCCCATTATGTCAAGTGTTTTGTCCTCGTGGTATCCCCTGTGCAGTCCTCTTATGAGTGTTCCATTACCTTCACCTATTGTGCTGCTGTCTATTATTCCGCATTGCAGCTCTCCGTTCTGTACGAGTACATAACAATCGTTGTCGCATTTCTGTTTCTTGCAGTTGTCGCATTTCTTGCATCCTTTTGAGTTGCCTATGAAGTTGAAGTCTTTCGGTAGTATCCCGCTGAAGACTTCTTTTCCCGTTACTGTGCTTTTGAAGTTCTTGAATTTTGAGTAGTCGTTCACTCCTATTCCTATGAGCATGTTTATTGCATCTTCTTTTGGCATTGTCATTGATTTTGTGAGGACGAAGTTTCCTGATATGGAGTCTTCTACGCAGCCTAGGACATTGTATCCGTTCTTTGGTGTTATGATCTGTGTCTGCACTTGCATGAGTATCTCTGCCTCTGCTCTTGCTTCTTCTGTTTGTGGTATGTGCAGATTCATCTCGTCTCCATCAAAGTCTGCGTTGTATGGGTTGCAGACTGTTGGGTTGAGCCTGAATGATCTTCCTGGTAGTATCTTTATCTTGTGGCACATTATGCTCATCCTGTGTAGGCTTGGCTGTCTGTTGAATATTGCGACGTCTCCGTCCATTATGTGCCTTTCTACTGTGCTGCCGAGTTCTAGTGTGTCGAGTATGACTTGTTTTGTGTCTTCTGTGATTTTTTTCTTTTTTCCGTCTTGGGTTATGACGTAGTTGGCTCCTGGGTAGGCTGTTGGTCCTCTTTTTATGAATTCCTTGAGTCTTTCCATGTTCCATTCTGTTACCCTTTCCGGTATGGTTAGTTCTGTTGCTATCTCTGATGGCACTCCTACCTCGTTGAGGTTTAGTGTTGCGTCAGGGCTTATGACTGTTCTTGCTGCGAAGTTGACTCTCTTTCCTGCTAGGTTGTGCCTGAATCTTCCTTCCTTGCTTTTTATTCTTTCAACCAGTGTTTTTAGTGGTTGTCCGCTTCTGTGTCTTGCTGGCGGTATCTGTGTTATTGTGTTGTCGAAGTATGTGATTATGTGGTATTGCAATAAGTCCCACAGGTCTTCTACTATTATTTCTGGTGCTCCTGCGTTTATGTTCTCGAATAGTCTTTGGTTTATCCTTACTATGTCTCCCAGTTTGTGTGTTAGGTCGTCTTCGCTTCTCTCTCCTGATTCAAGTGTGATTGACGGCCTCATTGTTACTGGTGGTATTTGTAAGACTGTTAGTATCATCCATTCTGGTCTTGCGAATTTTGGGTCCAGTCCGAGTAGTTCAATGTCTGTGTCTGGTATTTTTTCCATTCTTGTTCTTATTTCTATTGGATTTAGTCTTTTTTCGTCTTCGTAGTATGTGACTGGTTTTTCCAGTTTGTAGTTTGGTTGTTTTTTTCTTCCGCAGTGGGGGCATTTTCTCTTCTTTGCCTTTATCGATGCTATTATTTCCCTGCATTTCTTCCTGTATGCTTCCATCCCGTGTTCTTTTTTTATCTTTTCTAGTGTGAGTATGAGTCTTTGTATCTCTTTTTCATCTTCCAATATCTTTCCGCAGTCCCTGCATGTGCTTCTCAGGTAATCCAATACTGTTTTTGCGAATAGTATGTGCACTACTGGCCTTGCCAGTTCTATGTAACCAAAATGTCCCATGCATTCTTTCAGTTTCTCACCGCATGTCTTGCACCTTAATCCTGGATCTATGACGCCTAGTCTTATGTCCATCAGGCCGCCGTCTACTGGATATCCTTCCTTGTCGTACAATTCAGGTGTGACTATCTTGGCGCATGCCATTTTCTTTATCTCTTTCGGGCTGAGTAGTCCGAAGACGATGCTCGATACTTTTTTGTGTATTCCTTCTGTCATTTTTCACCTAGTATTTGCTCTTTAGCACGAGCCTTGGGTTTATTCCTATTGCCTTTAGCTCGTCTATCAATAATTTGAAAGCATAGCTTAGTTCTATGACTGATATTTCCACGTTTGCTCCGCATCTTGCGCAGAATTTTCTGTTCTTGTAGCTGTCGTAGACAGCGAACATTCCGCATGATTCGCAGACGTATAGTGTTGTTTTGTCTGAGTCGAATCTTTCTTTCAGCAATAATGAGCTTCCGTGTGCTACAAAGCAGTCTTTCTCCATCTCTCCCAGCCTTAATCCTCCGCCCTTGCTTCTTCCTTCTATTGGCTGTCTTGTCAGTAGTTGTATTCTTCCTGATGCTCTGCTGTGTAGTTTGTTTGCTACCATGTGCCTTAGTTTTTGGTAGTACATGACTCCTATGAATATTTGTGCTTCGAATTCCTCTCCAGTTATTCCGTTGTACATCTTTTCTGTTCCGTTGTCTCTGAATCCCAATGTGAGGAGTTGTTTTCTCAAATCCATCTCTTTTTCTGCCTGGAATATTGTTCCGTCGATGTGGCTTCCTCTCATGGCTCCTGTTTTTCCTGCTAATACTTCTATCATGTGGCTTATTGTCATTCTTGATGGTATTGAGTGAGGGTTGAATATAAGGTCAGGTTTTGTTCCTGATGCTGTGAATGGCATGTCTGCTTCTGGTATTATAGCGCCTACAACTCCCTTCTGTCCGTATCTTGAGGCGAACTTGTCTCCTATTTCCGGTATTCTCAGGTCTCTTAGTCTTACTTGTACGAGTTTGTTTCCTTCTTCGTTTTCTGTGATTATTACTGAGTCGACTATTCCTGTCTCTCCGTGTTTTACTGTTACTGAACTTTCCCTTCTTGTGTTTGCTGCTATGCTGAATTCTTCTAGTTCTCCTAAGAATCTTGGTGGGCTTGTCTTTCCTATGATTACGTCTTCTGCGCCCATCTTGGCTTCAGGGTATACCATCCCGTCTTCTTCGAGGTATCTGTATTCTTTTTCTGTCCTGTAACCCTTGACTTCCTTGTTTGGGATTCCTATCTCGTCTGTTAGTCCGCCTGAGTATCTTAGTTCTTCTACGGCGTATGGTCTGAAGTATGTGCTTCTTCCCAGTCCTCTGTCTATTGATCCCTTGTTGAGTATGATTGCGTCCTGCATGTTCTGTCCTTGGTAACTCATGATTGCTATGACTATGTTCTGTCCTGATGGGTGTTTTTCGAATTCCAGGACGTCGTTCATGAATGTTTTTACTATCGGCCTTTGTGGGTAGTGCATGACGTTCGCGTCTGTGTCCATTCTTAGTAAATAGTTAGAAGCGTATAATCCAAGGGCTTGCTTTGGTGCTTTTGATCCCCTGTTCAGTCTTGAGCTCTGTCCGTAGTTTGCGTATGGTACCAGTCCTGTTGCTATTCCTATTATTGATGCTGGTGATACTTCTTGGTGAGTATGATCTGGTGTTATGTCTTCTTCCTTTAATGCTACGAGTGCGTTTTCCTCTTCTGCTGTGTCTAGGTATTCTATGATCCCTTGGTTGACTAGGTCATTCCATGTTATCTCTCCTTTTTCGAGTTGTTGTGCTAGTTGTTTTGTGATTTTTGACTGTCCGTTCTCGACAACTACTAGTGGCCTTCTTGCCCTTCCCTTTGATGAGTCGACGTATATCTCGTCCAGTTCTTTGTTGTGGTATGCGTTTACGACGTTTGGTATTCTTCCTTTTCTTCTTTCTTGTTTGAATTTATCTACGAATTCTTCTGCATTTTCTACTGTTCCTACGAATTTTTCATTTACGAATACGTCTGTCATTTTATTTCACCAGGTTTAGGCCGCAGCCTTCGAGCATTTTCTTTATCTTTTCTTCTTGTACTTCTTCTTGTGATATGTTGCATAAGCATGCTAGGTTTTTTCTCAGTCCTATTGATGTTCCTTCTGGGGTTTCTATCGCGCACAGTCTGCCCCAGTGTGTTGGGTGCAGTTCTCTTGCTTCGAAGTTTTCTTGTGATACGCTTAGTAATGATACTACTCTTTGCAGGTGTGATAGTGATGCGAGGTGGTTTATCCTGTCTATGTTCTGGCTTATTCCCTTCCTGCCTCCTACCCATGATCCTGTGGCCATGGCGCTTAACACCCTTGATGTTAGCAGTTTGTCCCTGATTATGTTTTTTACTGAAGAGAATTTTCCCCTCTTGACCAGCCTCTGGAAGTTGTACAGTATGTCGTTTATCAAAACCCTTAAGTTCATCCTGAAGAGTTCTGCTAGCAAATCCCCTGATAGTTGCAGCTGCTTGTTCATGTAATGGTCTTTGTCTGTTGTTGCTGCTCCTTCCCTTGATACCATGAGGAATCTTTTTATCATCTTGCATAGGTTGTATGCCTTCATTATCCTGTCTTTGGGGTTTGTTCCCAGATGTGGTAGTAGGTATTTATCCAGGTTTTCTCTTGTTTTTTCCAGCTTGACTTCTTTTGGCTGTGTTATCCTTAGTTTTTTTGCTATGAATTCCAAGGCGTCTTCCTCTGTTTTGAGGTCTGAGCTGTGGAATAGGTTTATCAAAACGTCGTCGTATTGTTTGTCTTTTGATATGAATTCTGCTATGTCCTGGTCTTTTGTCAGTCCGAGTGCTTTTATGACTGATATGATTGGTATTCTTTTGAATCTTGTGAAGCTCAAATAAATTACGCCGTCTTTCATCTGTTCTACGATGTGTGGTATCCTGTATGGTCCTCTTGAGGAGAATACTTTTGCTGTGTATTTGCTTGGTCCTACCTTGTTTTCCTGTACGAATATCCTGTTTGATGCTAAATCCTCAACTATTATGAGTACTCTTTCGTTCCCGTTGAGTATGAAATAACCACCAGGGTCGTCTGGGTCTTCCCCGTGTTTTATTAAATCGTCCCTGCTTAGGTTGTGCAGATGGCAGAATTTTGATTTGAGCATTATTGGTAGTTTTCCTATCTTTGTTGAGAACTGTTCTCTTTGCACTCCGTCTATGTGCACGCTTACGTCTACGTATATGTCCGCAGAATAACTGAGTTTTCTTATTCTTGCTTCATTGGGGTAGATGTCTCTCTGGCTTCCGTCTGCTTCTGTTATCTTTGGCTTGTCTATGGTTAGTTTTTCGAATTTGATCTTGTATTCTTGTGCGTCTGGCGGTATTATTGCTGGTACTGCTTCTCCCATCTCTTCCATGATCTTGTGTATTTCCTTCTCAACGAAGTTGTTGAAGCTCATTATGTTTGATTCTATTAGGGAGTGTTCCTGGAAGTACTTTTTTATTAGTAAGTTGCTATCAACCATTTGTTACCGCCCTGTAGAATGTGTATTCTCCAGCTGTTTCGCTGTGCCTTACGATTTTTATGACATCTCCTGGTTTTGCAGTCAATTCCCTTATTGAGGGGTCGCTTTTGTTTATTGAAGGTAGTTGTTTTATAGAAATGTTGTATGTTGTTAGCACTTCTTGCGCCTCTTCCTCGCTAAGCTTTATGTGCTTCGGCACGAAGGTGTGCTTCGAGATGTCTATTTTTACTTGTTGTATTTTCATGTTCACCTTGAGTATGAATGGACCGGA
This sequence comes from archaeon, assembly GCA_043808805.1. Taxonomy (GTDB): domain Archaea; phylum Nanobdellota; class Nanobdellia; order SCGC-AAA011-G17; family VGLX01; genus JAWABC01. The sequence continues at coordinate 7,139 of JAZDEN010000041.1, forward strand.
CGGGATTTGAACCCGCGACCACCTGATGACTTTGCTTGGCTTAAAAGTTTCACCCTAAGGATCATGATGACCTATGTCCTATTCTCAGGTGCTCTGTTCCAAGCTGAGCTACCGGTCCTCCAAAACGCCCTGACCGGGACTTTCGATTGTTATTTTTTCGAACCCGGGTCGCGGCCTGACTGCAATACAAGGCATATTTCCGTTCTCATGCCTTATAGCCTCGACAGGGCCGCATGATTGGCCTCCAGGCAATTTTTTGTTTTGGATTAGGCCGGACTACACTATCAGGGCATTAATCTTTCTTAACAGCAGTTGTTTTGTTATTGTTTTGTAATTTGCTTGGAAATTATCTGTTTTTTGAGTTTCTGCTGCCTATAGAAAGATTTTGTCATCGCTTATTTGGGAATTTTTAAGTGTATATAAACTTTTCTATTTTAGATATTTAGAACTAATTTGTTCTGTTTTCCAGTTATCTATACTATGGTGGAAATAGTATATAAATAATGTTATACTGCAGTATATACTTCTAGAATTTCTCACAGCTTCAGCTCTAGGTCTGAGAGCTTGTAGGTTTGGTGGAAGCTCGCTCTGAGTTCTGGCGGCAGGTAGTTCCGGGAAGGGTTTCAATGACCTTTTTATTATTTCTTTAAGCCATTCGGGAGGTTCATTTAGTCTTCATTTTGTCACTTAAAATAATGGCCTTTCCCAAATCAGACCAGGTTCAGGAATAAGCCCGAGCGACGTAACAATTAAACCAAAAATGATTGAAAAAATCAAAGCTACAACATATATGGAAACTATTGCAATAGGGTACTTAATCCAGCTATTACTCTTTTTGCTGTCGTTATCGGAGAACTCTTCTTCAACAAGAAAATAGCCTAAGCCCATAACAGAACCGTGGACAACAAACAGGTATGCTGACATAAGTATGCTTGTAAGAGGATCTGTGATAAGATTTTGAATTATGGAAATAATGGGCCAGTAGCTCATGTCAAAAATTCCTTCAATAAGAATTCCAAAAAGCCCTCCGGTAACAAAAACGGATAAAAGCGAAAAGCGATAATAACGCAGAATTATTATCCATGCCACTGCATAGCCCAAGTAAATCCCAATGCCCAGCATTAAATCAGGTATGAGCTGAGGGTGAAACAACGCCGGATTTTCATTACGGGCAAGATAATTTCCCAACCACGCTAAGCATTCAGCTAGAAGACCAGCGGCTATTACAAGCAGGATAAATTTAACAGAAGATTTTAACGGAATGCGCCTGACAAATCCGACGAGACGATGGCGAAACAAAACCGCAAAGGCAAAAATCGAGTAAAGCAGCAACATAGGATCAGGAGGTGACTGCAACAAGCCAAGTGCAGCAATTATTCCAGTGACAATCAAGAAAGCTTTAGCAATTTTCTTCATTTGATCTATTTTTCTGATTTTTACCCAATTGAAAATGTCAACCACCCTTCTTAATTTGTTTAATCCCACCTCCCGGACTCGAACCGGGAACATCTCGGTATCGGCTGACTATTTTTCATGCCTAGTCCTTTTCAGGACGTGGTCGAATAGTGTCTACAGCCGAGTGCTCTACCATTGAGCTAAGGTGGGCTAAGGAAAAATAGCTGTAATTTTGTTTAAAAACGTTTCTATTTAGAATCTAGTCTTCTTCTATGTTTCTCGGTCCTTCGGAGTATATGACTGCTCTTCCTGATTTCTTGTCTACCAGTTGTCTTCCTTTTTTGAATCTTAGGAGTGCTTGTGGCAGCATTATGGTTCCGAACATCTGCAGGCTCGGTTCAACTCCGTATGATAATAGTCTTTCTTCTCCTCCTTCGAGGCTCTCTATGTGCCATATCAGCCTGCTGCTTCTGTCTCCTTTCTGTACTTGGTTGGGTTTTAGTGTTCCGAATTCGTTTGATAGTTTAAGCAGGTTTGGCAGTATGTCTATTACTTTTATGTCTGTTATCTTTCTTCCTGTTTTGTTTCTTACGTGCAACAATACCTTAAGTCCTATTACCTCTCCCTTTCTCCCTCTTACTTTCACTATTCTTTTCTTTATGCCTATGCTTCTTTTTATTCTCCACACAACCATTATTAGTATAATCAATAATGCTGTTATGAGGTATGCTAGTGGCTTGTAGTTTGTTGTTATTGTTATTGTCCTTGTCTCTCCTGGTGGTATGTCCACTACCCATTCAACCTTGTCTTGTCCGATGATTGGTTCTGGGTCGAAGTCTGTCATCATCCTTTGGAATCCGGATATTGGGAATTCGTATCTCTCTGTTGCCACGACGTTTCCCTTGTTTGTTTTCATGACTTTTATTGTTCTAACCAGGAATTGTGATTCTGTTGCTATTTTCTCGTCGACTTCTGGGTTGTTGACCACTTCAAACATCTTCATTATCTTGCCTATGAGTTTGTCTCCCTTGTATACTGTTACGCTTACGGAATATCTTCCTGGTTTTTCATCCGGTTGTAATTTGAATTTGACGTCTTCATTTCCGTCCTGTGTCAGGAACATCTCTTGGTATGGATAGAGTCTCTTGCCTGGGAAGTCGTTTGTGAAGAAGTTTGTTGTTACGTATGTGTTTACTGGTGCGAGTATCATGTTGGCTGTGTTTTTCAGCTGAACCTTGTAGGAATATTCTTTGCCCGGCATCACGCCTTCTGGGAATGTAAGTTCAACTCTTATCGGGTTTTCTGGTGCTTGTGCGTTTATTGCTATTGGGTATTCCCATTTCTGGTCTGATGTTCTTGATTTTATTCTGAGTGTTGTCTTGTAGTTCCTTCCAGGTTCTATGTTGTCTAATAACCCCACTTCGACTATTGCTTCTTGTGTGTCGTGTGCTGCTATCGTGAGTATGCTTGGGTTTATTATTATGTCTCTGAAGTATGGCGAGAACGGAGCATAGCCCAAAGGATCCTTGCTTATTGTGAATGTGTCATCTTTGCCCTGGTTGTTGGTAATGAGTAATCTGAATTTTGCTGTCTCTCCAGGGTATGCCTTTTCTGTCAGTGGCTCGTGTGTTATTGTTATTTCTTGAGCATAAACAATGAAAGAACATAGGATTACAAGCATCACTGTTATCAGTTTTCTCACGTGGGAACACCTCTTTTGCTTTATAAATGATTACTTCTATTTAAAGATTGTGATGTTTATTTTCTTATTTTCTTGATTGCTATATCCATGAAGTCCCTTACATATGAGTGCAGGCCTTTCCTGAATTCTTTGGTGTATTCCTGGGGCGTTATTATTCTGTAGTTTGTGTTCAGCTCGTTTAGCCTGAGTTCCCCCATCCCCCTACCGTAATGTACTATTATTGTTGTGTCAGTCCCCTTGCCGTGTCCGAACGGGTCGGTTTGTAGGAATGTGCGTGCTGTTCCGATCTCTGTTATGTCTTCCAGTCTTAGGCTTGCCTCTTCCCTTACCTTTTCCCTGAGTGATTCCTCTGTCTTCACCCCTCTTTTTATTCTTCCGCCGATCGGCCAGAAGCCCCCCTTGTCTGGTGGCGTTGCTCTTCTGCCCAGTATTATGCCGCCTTTGTATTCTATGAATATGTCGTGGCATGCTATTGATGTCCCTGCATGTGCTATCTCGTATTGTTTTCTTGGTAGAATTCCTGCCTCTAGTCTTTTCAGGTCTACTCTTTTTCCTTTCTCAAGAATGTAATCCCTCATGACGGATAGCCCAGTTAGGCTGATATTTAAGCTTTTATGTTCTCTTTACTATCCTCGGTATCTCGCCTGTTAGGTCTATTAGCACCGATGCCTGGTTGTTCAGTTGGCCGTCATCTATTACCAGGTCCACATGGTTCATCACCCTTTTAGGTATCTTCTTTATGTCGTTTATCGGTTCTTCGTTGCCTGAGTTTATGCTTGTTGTTACGAATGGCGTTCTTGCCCTTTGTATCAGGGCTGTTATCTTGTGGTCTGGTATCCTTACACCCATTACCTCTCCGTTGCTCGCATGGTGTGATACTATTGTTTGTTTTTTTGTCCTTAATAGGTAGGTGTATGGTCCAGGAAGTTTCTCCACGTAGTTTTTGTTGGTTACTTCAAAGTTCTCGTAAACCCATTGTTTTGATGGTGCTATTATTGAGAATGGTTTGTCTGTCCTGTTCTTTATTTCCCTTATCTTCTGTACTGCAGCGCTGTTCTTTGCGTCGCAGCCAATGCCATATATCGTGTCTGTTGGGTAGATTATGATTTTCCCGTCTTGTATGCTTTTCAGTAGGTCCTTTTCCTTAAGTTCGTTCATCTTCACTATCTTTGCCATTTTTTACCCCCTTGTTTTGAGCATATTTATGTAACCACTCTAAAATGGGCACATACCGAAAGTTTTAAATACTAGTGCTATATCCTAAAACGTATCACCTCTTTTTTCCCCAGGAAGATGCCTTAGGGTGTCTTCCCAGGGTTTTTTAATCATGATCTGATCTCTAGTGTGTTCTTTGTTCCAGTATTTATTATTTCAGCACCTATTCCCCTACCTATATTATAGTATGTCTGTGATGATATCCTTCCCAGGATATCCAGTATGCTTGTTCTCTGCTCATATCTTACCAATTTGGCATCTTTTATTCCTGCGAGCTGTTTTGTGATGTTTATTGCGTCTTCCCTTCCGCCTAGGTAATCAACGAGTTTCATGTTGTAGGCCTCTTCTCCTAGGTAGATGTCTGCCTTTCTCAGTTCGTCTATTGTTTTTTCATCAAGGTTCCTGTTTTTTCTTACATCTTCAAGGAAGTAGTTCTGTATCTTGGTTATCATTCTCAGTATGGACTCTCTTTCTGCTGGTGTTAGTTTCCTGAACGGGCTTCCAGCTTCCTTGTATTCTCCTGCTTTTAATTCTTCATAGGTTACTCCGTATTTTTCCATGAGTCCTGAGAATTCTAGGTATGAGCTTGTTACTCCTATGCTTCCTGTTATAGACATCGGGTCTGCAACTATCTTGTCTGCTGCTGAGGCAACCCAGTAACCTCCTGATGCTCCTACATCCCTTATCAGTGCTACTGTCGGTTTTTTTGTTTTCTTGACTGCGTCTGCTATTTCCTTGCCTGCAAGCACTGTTCCGCCTGGTGAGTTTATTTCTAGTATTATTCCCTTTACGCTTTCGTCCCTGTCTGCCTGTTCTATGAAGCTTACTATTGTTTCTGAGGATGTTCCTCCCTCGTAGAATAGTGAGCCTGAGTCGCCGCTGTTCGTGATTACCCCTTTGATTGGTATTATTACTATCTTGTTCCCCATGGGTGTGTTGTCGAACTCAAGTAGGTTTGATAGTGAGAAGCTTATCATCCATATTATTGCTATTACTAGTAGTGCTATCCATATTTTTGTTCTTGATTCTTTCATAGCATGAACCTCTTTTCTATGACTCTTGTTCCGCTTGCTTTTTCGAGGAATCTTTGTCCTCCTCCGCCTATTAGGCCTATGCAGTCTATTAGTAGTAATATGCCTGATATCTTGCTTATGCTTCTTGCTACGCACTGCCCTATTGTGAGTTCTTTTCTCTCTGACTTGACCTGTATGTTCATGATCATCTTCCCTATGGTTTGTTTTGTCTTGTATTCTAGTATTGTCCAGTAGGCGATTGTCAGTACTGCTATCACGATGAATATTATGCCTAGTTCTGGCAGCATGTTTCTTACGAAGTCAGGGTTTGCGTTCAGGTATTTGTACACGCTGATGAAATTTCCTGTGTTGAATCCCTCGCTTATTTTCTTTATTGTCCCCTCGAATGGCCAGACTATTATTATGTTGACTATTATTGCATCTATTATGTATGCGAGGACTCTTTTCCAGAATTTCGCGTTCACCTCGTTCATCCTCAATTTCATTGCTCTTTTATTGTATATGTCTGTTTAAAAGTTTTATTGTTATCGTTAATTTATTCTTCTTCGCACAGAAGTGAGGTATTTCTTGTCTTTTGTTCTTAGGTACTTAAAGAAAAAATCTATTGCCAATTGGCAATCTCTTTTTATTTTTTGTTTATTTGTGTATTTATCTTTGCTGAAGTCTGGTATGATTTTATTGTTGTACTGTCCTTTTATTATCAACGTACCTTGAGGAACTTTGGTTTTTCTTCCTTTTTTATATTTGTAAAAGTATGCTGATATTAGGATTGGTTTTTCTTTTATAAAAGCTATATCATAATACGGTTTTCTTAATTTTTTGCCCCAGATTTCTATGTCAAAATCAGAGAAATTTTTAACGTTTTTGTATGCAGTGCTGCCTCTTATTAGTATTAGGTTGCTTTCTTTGGAAAATTTCCTTTTTATATAGCTAAGTACCTCTTTTTTGTTAGTGAATGTTAACATAAAGTGAGGATATTTTATTGATATATAAATATTTCTTGGGTTTATAGTTTCTTAGTCATCTGTAACCCATCTATTCTAAATCCCCATTTTTTGTATATTTTTATTGCTC
>JAZDEN010000042.1:0-11000 GCA_043808805.1 archaeon
ACAAGCTTATCACCTACCTTACCAACCGACACAGCAGCAACCAGGTCCTTCATCATAAGACCCGCATCAGCCAATGCCATGGCAGCGGCAGTGATACCAGCACACCTTGTGCCAGCATCAGTCTGGATAAGCTCGACGAAAACATCAACAACAGTGTTGGGGTAGGAAGATAAATCCAAGACAGGCAACAACGAGTTAGCCGTAACAAGAGAAATCTCCTTACTCCTCCTCGAAGGGCCAGGCCTAACACGCTCTCCAGAACCTGAAAAGCTCATCATGTTATAGTTGCATCTCAGAATACCCCTCTGTGGGTCCCTCATGAAAGTAGGGTGCAAAGCCCTAGGACCGTAGACAGCAGCGATAGCAACCGTCTTACCGATCTTGAACATCGCAGAACCATCTGCCCGCTTAACAACTCCAACCTTAGCTTCCATGGGCCTTGTCTCATCCCATTTCCTTCCGTCAAATCTCTTATCGTATGTCATCTTACTTCAACTCCTTAGCAAGCATAGCTGAAACCTCATCAGTCAGACCATGCTTATGTGCATTATCATTTATGTACTGAATAATCCTATTAGCGATAAACTCCTTCTTAGGATCATCAGACTGGATCCAAACCCAACCGTTCTGACCAACAGTAATCTTACAACCGGTCTTCTCCTTAATCAGGTTAATCATGCTAGCCTGCTTCCCGATAACCCTCGGAACCTTCGAAGGCGCAACGTAAATGATACGACCGCCCTTCAACTTATGCAGACCAGGACCCTTCATGCTCAAGTCAACGGCATTAGACCTGGTAACGTTAACAATCTTGGCCACTATTATGTCACCAAAATCAAAATACTTACTCAAGTCAGCACCACGCTCAATGAACTCGGATGTAGCATCCTTCAATGAGATGGCAGACTCATACGCATAACCTATGTCAACAAACCAGCTTGAGAAAGTCATGTTAGCTATCTTACCAATAACAACATCACCCTCCTTAGGCATGTAACGACCGCTCAAAGGAATCAACTTAACGACCCTACCATCAACGTTAACCATACCCAACTGGGCTGCGACTATCTTATCCCCGTCACGATACGTCCCAGTAGAAGGAACGTAATCCATACCAACCGCAATATCCTCACCGGGAACCACGATGTTCTTATCTTCATTAGTACTTTCTTTCATTCTAACCTCGCTTATTAATTACTTTAATATCAACCTCACCATGAGTCAGCTTGTTCATAGCATCCTCAAACTCCTCACTCAAACCAGCAGGAATCTCAAGAATGCAAGCAAGAGAACCGTCATTCATCCACTCGTCCCTAATCATCTTACCGTAAGATTTCAGGATGTGGTAGGACTGAGAGACGAACTTCGCAGGAACCTTAACAGCCAACTCCCTAACCTCAAATTTGATTGGAAGGATGGGCCTAAGCTTCTCAACGATCTCATGGAGCTGCTCATCAGCCTTCTTGTACTCATCAATATGAACATTAGCCTGCTCCATCGCAAGCTCAATCCTCTGAGGAGGATGGGGCAGACCCGTCTTTGAATCAATTGCATTCCTGTGGATCATGTTTATGATCTTCTTCCTCAACTCCTCACGCATCTTATTGCGATGCTCCTGAGTCAGCTGTATCTCACCATGCTTAACAATCTGCTCAGCAACCTGATTGAAATCATCAGTCTTGAAAGCAGCCTTGATGTCACTCTCCTTAGCCTTCTCGCCCTGCTTGACGTCGCTGAAAACCGTGTTCGTAACAACAGCATCTTCCATGGAAGCCTTGCCAGCCCTGTACTCCAAGGCCTTATCGCAATCCACAAGAATCTCAAAAACCAAGTTCTTGAACTTGTACCTTGCAATAACAGCCTTATCAACACTGGTCATCTTATGCTCCCAACTTCGCCAACCTGTTCCTATCAAGCTTAGTGAACATCTTATCCTGCAGGGTTATGTAAGCACCGTCGATACGCTCGATGCTGAAATCCTTGCCGAGAACCTTCTTCAAAGCCCTCATAGCAAGCTTCAAACCATCATCTAGGCTCATGTTATCCTTATACTCCTTATTCAGGATTTCCTTAATCTCAGTCTCAGCCTCACCTATTGAAGTTGCCTTGAACTCAAAAAATATCCCTGTCGGATCTGTCAAGAACAAAGAAGGCTTGTCATCAACGCCAGCAAAAAGTATTGAGACACCGAAAGGCCTGGCACCACCATACTGGGTGTAGAACTGCTTCAGGTCAGCAATCTCCTTCACCATCTCAATAACGTCGATAGGCTCATCATTCCCAACCTTGTACTGCTGGGCAATCAACTGAGCACGCTCAATCAGGACCCTACCATCCATAACATAACCGGATGAGGTAGCAGCGATGTGATCATCAACCTGGAAAACCTTTTCCACGGATTTTGCCACAATCAACTTTTCAGTCATACGCCTGTCAGCAATAAGCAGAACACCGTCGCGGCAGACAATTCCAATAGCAGTAGTCCCCTGCTTGACAGCCTTCTTCGCATACTCCACCTGTAACAGCCTACCGTCTGGGCTGAACATTGTACTCGTACGATCATAACCCATCATCTGATGTTGCATTTGTTCCATAATTCCTCAACCTCCTTTACAAAAACTTGCCCCTTGCTTTATTCAATATGCCTGAAACCCCTACAGTCCTCACTATAACAGCTTCATTGCCGACCTTGCTAATCAACGCAAGACCAGCTTTCACATCGTCAACATGTTTGTTGCTCACTTTCATGATACCTTTGTTGTTTCTCCAATCGTCTAGTATCATCACCCCAGCCTTTGAATAGCCCAGCTCTCCGAGGAACTGAAGCAATGCAGTATTAACTGCTCTCCTCACCTCGTCAAGGTTTAAAGCATGTTTAGCCACCACCTCAAACACGAGGTAACGCTTCTTTTCCCTCAAACTTGGTAAAATAGGCTTGATCTTTTTTCACCCAAAACCGAGAAAAAATCTCATCTCGTCCTTCTCGTCAAGCAATACTAAAATATGGATATTTATAAATCTTTTCTTTTAGGGTCCTAGGGCTGTTTTTTGGCCAATACAACCCTTTTCAGTAGGGCATAAGCCAGGATTATTGAGAGTATTATAATCAAAGGGCCGTAGAAATAAACCTTGCTAAAGACATAGGGATAGACCCTAGGGATCTGCACTGTCTTAGGCACCTCAGAAACAGCAGCACCAGTAGGCTCAGCCGTCTTATTCAGACGCTCATCACCCTGCAGGGTGTAATCCGCACCGCAAATCCTTGAAACAACAGGCTTCTTCTTAGCAGTACCGCAACCGTTCATATCAGTGCACACACGAGTCTGAACGCGATTATCACATTCTGACCATACAGCACACTGCCACAACTCCTGACATTCAAAGGAAACTCCTGCGCCACCACCACCAGAACCACCACCTCCACCACCACCGAGGTTGCTGTTTTGAGAGGCAGAATAACTCACTGCCAAAGAATAAGTCTCCGAGGAATTCGTGTTGGAAGCGAGGTCTGAACATGAGACACTCCAGTTATAATTAGCATTGGATAATGTATGGGTGATTGTGTTCTGGCCCAAATAGATGGAATCATTCGTTACTGCAACAGCATCATTAACAATAAGGCTGCAGTTAGAAATCTCCGAATCAGTAACGTTGAAGACGAAATTAACATTATTCAAAGAGGACCATGTGGAAGAGTTAGACGGAGAAACCAATGAGACCAAAGGGTATGTGAGGTCAATGCCAAAATCAACAGACGAATAATTCTCAAAACCATCAGAATAATTGGCAAACAAATACAACGAGTATGAGGTTTCATTCAACTCAAAGGTTATGTTGGAACAGGAATCAAGAGAAACGTTACCCCCACCGATATCATACCAGCAAGCCTCAACATTCTGGACAGAGAAATTAAACTCAACAGAGGTGTAAGGATAAGAGACGTTGCCAGGGCTGTCAATCGTGACAGTAGGAGAAAGGTCAACAACAAAATCATTGGTATCACTAACAGCGTTGAAAGAGCCGTCATCACACTGAACAGACCAGTTATAGGAACCGTGATCAAGACTCAACTGGAAATAAGATTCGGAACCGGACATCACTGTACTATCATTGAAAACATCATCGATGAACAAAGAACAGTTGCTGGAATTATAAGCATCACTAACAGAGAAGTTAAGAGTCACAGGATTGGAAGTGAAGGCAAAATCGTTACCGGTGATAAGAGTAACCAGAGGCTGGACAGCACCAGAAACGACAAGAGCAAAACCCTGAGGACCGTTAGGAATGTTGAACGCTGAAACGTTAACAAGATAAGAACCAACACTAACATTCGAAACATTAACCTGCTCAACGTTATTCGTATCATCATACTCATCATTGAATGGATTCATAACATCATTGCCGTTGAAGACAGAACCGTCAGAAGCGGTAACCACAAGATTAAGGTCGTTGACAAGCTCCTTAGCAGCACCAACCTCACCAGGATAATCAGTCCAAACAAGAGTAATCTTCAGAGGAACAGAATCGTTGTAAACCGTGAAGTTGTAAGAAACAGACTCAGAGGTCGACAGATTAGAAGAGTAATCAGTGTAGTTAATCACCCTTGGAAGCGAGGGGAAAAGGGAATCAGTCAGATTGATACGACCCCAACCAGTATGATTGCTGGGGATACCATAACCAATGTCCATCGCACCGTTGATAAGAACAGCCTTCACAAGAGCAGCAGAAGGACTAACACCGAGATTGTTGTAATGCTCCTGAACCAGGGCAACAACACCAGCAGAAATGGGAGTAGCCATCGAAGTACCCTGACAGTAAGAATAATTACTATTAGATTCGTAAGAAGAGGTACAACTCGTAACACCTAACGAAGACTTAGAAGAAACAATTGCAGTACCAGGAACAACCAAATCAGGCTTCACACGACCATCATCACAAGGACCTCTAGAGCTGAAAGAAGCAACCTCATCAATGTTATCGGAAGAACCACCCTTAGCAGGCCTGTTGTTCTCAGTAGCACCTATACTCAAACCATTCTTAGCAGTGGAAGGAAACTCGACGGTGTTAAGGCCTGAACCTGCATTGCCTGCAGCGAAAACAACAAGGAAATCAGTATAATTCCACATGAAATCATCAATTGTCTGCGAATCAGAAACATAATCCCCTAGGTTGGATGTACTGCCCCAGCTGTTGCTGTGGACACGAGCACCATTGTTGTAAGCTTCTATAAATAGATCACTTAGATTGCTTGGGGGGTAAACAGACGTTGTCCCAGAATCATCGCCGATAGCCTGGAAAACGATATTGGAGTTATAGGCCATCCCCTTAAACGCACCATCAGAATAATTACCAGAACCGGCAAGAGAGCCAGTAGTATGGGTGCCATGACCGTTGACGTCATCAGCAGAAGTCCCAATCCAGTTGAAAATAATAATCTTGCCAAAGAAATCATCACTCATGTTATCATCAAAACCCGTGTCTATACCAGAATCGGAAATAGCAACAACCTGATTAAGGCCGGAAAGACCGTGCAAATCCCAACTTGTGTTGGCAGAAACTATAATTGCTGCCTGGTCATTGACGAGAACATACCTCGGAACCTCCTCAACCCAAGAGACACCTTCCAGTGATGAGATAAAATCAATATCAGAATACCTAACATCAACCCTCAACTTGCCATCAGATACCAGCTTAGAAGTTATGTTCCGTGCAGACAGCTGAACCATGACATCATCAGCACCATCATGCAACAAAACATAAAAACCAGACTTAGACGATGAAGATTTCTTCTTCAAATCTTGCGAGTATCTGAACTTAGGAGCATAAGGAGAGACAGAAGCAACAAAATCAAGATTCTCAATTTCCGATTCCATCAAAGGGCTGAAGCTAACTACAAAAGAATAATCAGGAACATAATTCGAGAAAACAACACCCATGCCAGAAAGAGTATCTTTCCATTCCTGCATTATAGGACCATCAAACACGATGAGATAATAATCAGAATCATCAGCATAGCATATTACGGAGTATAACAACACAGCCAAAATTAACATCATCACCCTATTTTTTTGTTTACCCATCATTCACCTTTTTTTAGCCAGACTCCACAACTCATCAAAAACTATCTCCATCGCCTTAGTATGCTCCTTTGACCTGACCCTAATAGCGGAGATCTCCTCACCGAGCAAAACATGGACAGTAACGTCATCATAAATGATAATAACATCCTTAGAATCCTTCAAAGACTTCAGGAAACGAACCTCTGTGAACCTGTCAACCTTCTCCTCCCTTGAGTCAGGGGAATCCTCCAGAAGCTGGTATTCCTTTGAACGAGCACGCTTCCTCTTCGCACGATACCTGTCTGCCCTGTAACCCATCTTCTCAGCAGCATTCTTCTGATTGCCTATGAGCTTGATAACACGCGCATTCTCAGCTATCTCATCAATAAGCTTCCCGACGCTAATCTTGCCCTCAAAAACCTCAGCGACAGGCTTGAGATGTATCTGATTCTGGATATTTTTCAAGCTGCGGGTTATGATCTTCAGAACCTGCTTCCTGTCCTCAAACTGATCTATCGTTTCCTTCTTCTTCTCATCCAAGAATGAAATAACCACTTCGGGATTATTCGCGAGGACATAAGTCTTCTTGTCCTTCTTGAAGGTTGTAACGAAGCCCTTCTGCCTCAACTTATCCAGCAGATCATAAGTTGTGCTCCTCGGCAAACCCATCAAGCCAGCAATCCTGTGAGGGGTTGCCTGACCTGTCTTGAGGCACACAAGATAGGACTCAGCCTCCTTCTCGCTAAGACCGATGTCCATCAGCTCCTGCTTCATAGCAAAAAACACGTTGAGGTAGTATTTAAATTTGTCGGCGCTTAAGCGACGGCAATATTTTAAATATATTGACCATGAGGGGTAATAATCTAAATTATCGAGGCTGACCACCGGCCTAAAGGTGGGGGAGAAAAATGGGAGACAAAGACAAACTGTACAATATTGAAGTGCCATGGGAGGATAGCCTGTCCTTCCAAGCCAAAATAAAAGATGAAAAGGCAGGATTAGGAGAGATAGTTGACGAACTGGTCAGGACGATACAGTTCACCCCAAAACTTCACTATGGACACTTGATGAACTGGGACTCAAGAATACCCTATGCCAACAAAGAAATAGACGAGAAAAACAAAGTTGCAGCATTCATACTGCTGAGAGAGCAACCATACATAGTAATCATGGAAGGCAGAGGGATGAAATGGTTCGAAGCAATATATGGGGTAAGAATCGATGGGGAGAAGCTCAAAGGAAAAATAATAGACTGGGGATGGGGAGACCACGGACCAGACGGAGACCATGGAACACACTACAGGTTCACTTTGAATAAGATAGAAGAGGGCATACTGAAATACACACAACAAAAAAGAACAGGGTTCACATGGAAGGAATACTGGGGTGGCCTTGGCAAGGAAGTCTGCACAGAAACCAAACCATTCGAAAAAGAGCTTGACCTCAAAAAGATAGACTAAGCAGGATGGGCTTTACTCATCCTTTTTTCTTTATTTTCACAACTGCCTAACACCCTCAGCAACAAAACTAGCAGAAGAATGCTTCCTACCTATAATCTCGTCGATGAAAGAGAGAGCCTTCCTCGCCTCATCAGCAGTCATACCAAGCATAACACCAAACGAAAGAAGATCCTTAGGAGGTCTCATGTCAGACTTCTCAAAAGCAAAACTACCAAGAACCATAGGAACCTTGAACTTCCTGCAGAAAGAAACATTCTGAATCATCCTACCAAGCATCAAAGCACGCTCAGGACCATGAGAATTAAGGACATCAGCAAATGAAAAGCCAACACCAATGCCATTCTTCCTAGCCAACTTGCAGAAAACATCATTCAAACCAGAATTCCTGGAATGAAGATGATCCTTCACAACACCAGAATGAGGGGAAAGCAAGATATCAACCCTCTTCATAGAAACAACATCACGATTAAGATGACTGCCGAGAACAACAACAAGACCAAACTCCTTGTTAACCTTCTTCCTCAAATCCTTGACATTATTGGCAACAACCAGGTTAGCATGATACACCCTAGAGAAACCCATATCCTCACAATCCTTACAAAAAACAACATCCGAAAACATACCGAAGAACAAGGGAAAAGTATTTATAAGCTTAACCAAATAGGCAAGAAGAATGGACGAATTTCTCTTCCCACACGAAAAAATAAGAGAGGTACAGGACGAATTCATAAAAGACGTAGCGAAAGCACTGGAAGACAAAAAAAACATACTACTACACGCGCCGACAGGACTGGGAAAGACAACAATACTCGCACCAGCACTAGCATACGCAATAAAAAACAAGAAAACAATATTCTTCATAACACCCATGCACACACAGCACAAGATAGCGATAGAAACTCTGAAGAAGATCAAGGAAAAACACAAGACAGAATTTGTAGCAATAGACCTCATAGGGAAGAGATGGATGTGCCAACAGAAAGGAGTGCAGGACCTGCCATCACACGAATTCGGAGAATACTGCTTAGATATGATAGACAAGGGGGAATGCCAATACCACAGCAACATAAAAAAGAAGGGAAAAAACTCAATCGAAGCGGAATTCATACTAAGAGAGATAAAAAACAACAACCCACTCCACGTCGAAGAAGTCTGCGAGAGATGCGGAAAGAACAAACTATGCCCATATGAGATATGTTGCATACTAGGACAGGACGCACAGGTCATCATAGGGGATTACCATCACGTCCTAAACCCATCAATAAGAGAGACGTTATTCAAGAAAATGAACAAGGAGATGAAAGATGCCATACTGATATTCGACGAGGGGCACAACCTCCCTGGAAAGATAAGGGATTTACTAACAGCAACAACATCAAACATAAGCATAGAAATCGCTGCAAGGGAATGCAGAAGCCTAGGCGAAGACGAGTTTGCAGAAAAAATAGAAGCAGTAGGAAAAATACTGGAAAAATTCATAAAAGAAAAAACAACCATAGAAATGAATGAGACAATCATAGTAAAAAAAGAATTCTACGACCAGATAAACAAAATCGACGAATACGAGAAGATAAGCGGCAACCTGAACTTCATAGCAGAGAAAATACTCGAGCAGAAAAAAAGAAGCTTCTGTCACAACCTGGCAGAATTCATGGAAAAATGGGTCGGACCAGATGAAGGTTATGCGAGAATAATCACAAAAGGATTCACAAAACACGGCAAACCACTGATAACACTATCATACAGATGCCTGGACCCCAGCATAATAATGAAACCGCTATCAGAAGAAGCAAAAATAATAGTCATGTCAGGAACACTCGTACCAACAACGATGTACAAAGACCTCTTCGGAATGGAGACAGAAATAAAAGAATACAGGGACACATTCCCAAAAAAGAACAGGCTCAACCTCATAATACCAAAAACAACAACAAAATTCAGCGAGAGAAACAGCGAGATGTACAACAAGATAGCAATAGTAACATCAAAACTATCAAATGCAGTACCGGGCAACGTAGCAATATTCTTCCCAAGCTACAGATTAATAGAAGAAATCCATAAACAGTTCGTAAAATACAGCGACAAGACAACTTTGATGGAAATACCTGGGATGAACAAGGAGATGAGACAGGAATTCCTGGAAAGGTTCAAGTCATACAAAAGCAAAGGAGCAGTGATGCTGGGATGCTCATCAGGAAGTTTTGGTGAGGGAATAGATTTACCCGGAGAATACCTGAAAGGGGTGATAGTAGTTGGCTTACCACTATCAAAACCAGACCTGGAAACAAAGAAACTCATAGAATACTATGACAAGAAATTCGGAAAGGGATGGGACTACGGTTATATCTATCCGGCAATACTGAAAACCATACAGAACGCAGGAAGATGCATAAGAAGCAAACACGACAGGGGGGTAAGGATATTCGTCGATGAAAGATATACATGGCCCAGGTACCAGAACTGCTTCCCAAAAGACTGGGAGATGAAAGTAACACAAACACCCATAACAGCCATAGAGGACTTCTTCAGGGAAAATTTATAAAGAAAAACAATATCAAATTAACTAACAAATAAAAAATGAAGAATAAAAAAGAGGAAACCGTAGTTATAGGATTAATGATAATAATTCTTAACATCATTACAGTCAGCGCCGGCGTTGGAATCTGCGATGAGGGAGACGAAGACACAATATGCAACATAACAACACTTCACGCATACTCAACCAACCAGGAATTCAACTTCACAGAGATCTACATAAGAGTAGGAGGAAGCATAGAACTTAGCTCTGGTGCAAACCTAACACTCAACGCCTCAGCAATAACAATAGAAAACACAGCAAACCTAACAGCACAGGCCGTGAACATAACAGCAGAAAACCTGACAGTTGAAAACGGAGGTGCTGTAAATGCAGAAGGAAAAGGATACACAGGCGGAGGAGCAGGCAACGGATCAGGACCAGGACAAGGAGGGTATGACCAATACAACTTCTGGGGAGGAGGAGCAGGACACTCAGGACTTGGAGGAATGGGCAACCCCTGGAACATGCTCACAACAGGAGGAACATACTACGGCTCCATAACCGAACCAACAGACCTTGGTTCAGGAGGTGGCGGAGGAGGAGCAAGCTACCCCGGAGGAGCAGGAGGAGGATGGATACTAATAAACATCACTGACACATTAAACATAACAGGCTCTGTAACAGCAAACGCAAACAACGCAACCTCAGGAGGTGGAGGCGGTGGAGGAAGCGGGGGAAGCATATGGATAAAAACCACAACACTTCAAGGTTCCGGCTCGATATCGTCTAATGGAGGCAGTGCTGCAGGAGCAGATGGAGGAGCAGGAGCAGCAGGAAGAATAGCAATATACTATACAACAGACAGCTTCACAGGAACAACAACAGCTTACGGAGGCGTAACCGGCACTGAAAAAGGTGCAGCAGGAACAATCTACAAAAAACAAACATCCACCAACGGGGACC
>JAZDEN010000043.1:0-35782 GCA_043808805.1 archaeon
TTTGGTGGTATATAAAGCTTGCTAGGATTCGGTCCTTACCACCTCATTTATCTCGTTTTTTGTGATAGCGCATCCCTTTAGTTTCAGCCCCCAGAGCATTCCGTCAAGAAGGTTTTTCTTCAGGTCTATGTTCACTATGTCTCTCCCTTCTTTTCTTGTATAGATGTCCATTACTCCCAGCTCATAGGCAACTGTCATAAGCTCTGATGACCTTATTATGCTCACCCCCTCCACCAGTTTCTTCAGTCTTTTCAGTTTCTCGTTGTCTACCTCTATTTTTGTGTGCAGCTTGTGCCTTAGCAGCTCTCCAAGGCCTTCTGGATTCTCTATGAGCATCCTTGTGTTCCTCTCGTCTATCACATACGCATCTGAATTAAGCTCTATGGCTATTGCCAGTGATTCTAACTCCCCGTCATGCAATATCCTGATCCATGTGTCTTTTGTTCTGAATATCTGGTTTGCTAGCTCTTTTATCTCTTCTGCCTTCTTCGTTATGTTGTTCTTGAAAACTTTTATGTGCCCCTCTCCCATTAATGATAGTATCTGCATGGCTTCTAGCTTGTACTTCTTGCTGCTTAGTGGAACGTCTATTACCTCTTGCTTGACTGCTGGTGCTATGTAGAATTCTCCCTTGAACCTCTTTTTTAGTTCTGGCAACACCCATAGCAGGTTGTTTGTTGCTATGCTTATTATGGTGCTTGTGTCAAACACCAGGCTCTTCATCGATGATTTATAATTTTGTTTTGTATTTAAGGTTTTCCTTGGTGGGCATAAAGGGGAGGAGTTTGCTGATTATTCTGTTGAAACACCTGAAGAATTAGAGGAGATAATTAAGTAGTTTATAGGATAAACTTTATAAACCCATGTTTTCTCAATCTCTCTCATGAATAAGCAGCCGCAGTTTTTGGTGCCTTTGGATTTGTACCTGAAGGTTGGTTTGCACATCGGCACTAAATACAAGACTAAGTACATGGAACCGTTCATATACAGGATAAGGCCCGACGGTCTTGCAGTCATGAACGTGCAGAAGATTGATCGTAGGATTGATGTTGCTGCTAAGTTCCTAGCCCAGTATGACCCTAAGGACATACTTGTTGTCTGTCGTAGGGAGAATGGCTGGAAGGCTGTTAAATTATTCTCTAAATTGACTGGGATTCGTGCTTTTGCAGGTCGTTATCCTCCGGGAATCCTGACAAATCCTGCTCTTGAGAAGTTCACTGAGGTTAAGATTATTCTCGTTGCTGATCCATGGCCTGACAAGAATGTCATAGGTGATGCGGTTAGGATGGGCATTCCGGTGATTGCTCTCTGTCATACCAACAACACCTCAAATAACATCGACCTGGTTGTTCCTTGCAACAACAAGGGTAAGAAGAGCCTTGGCCTGATATTCTGGATACTCACGAAGGAATACTTGAAGCATCGTGATTTGATAAAGAAGGATGAGGATTTGAAAGTAACCGTTGATGATTTCTCTGATGAGTGAGTTTTTCTCATATATGATATAGTTTCATAAAACTTATAAATAATATTTTTCTAGTCTGTGTTTATGCCTAGTTTGAAAAAACCGATGGTGTGGAAAGAAGAGGATGGCACCAAGTACAAGATTTCTTTTAGCGAAGAGATACAGATGAAGAGTCTTAACGCTATTCGCCATCAGATTCTTTGGGAGAAGCGTAATTTTTATGCTAAGGTTATTCTCATAGGTATAATCCTGATACTTGCTGTTTCGTTCATATTCCTTTTGTATAGGCTTGATGCTGTTAACTTCTTCTCGAAGTTGATGTACCAATAATCATTTAAGAATTTTTACTGCATCCTTTATGCTCACTAGTTTCTCTTTTCCTGTTTTCATGTCTCTTAGTTTTATCTTGTTGTTCTTCAGCTCTTTTTCTCCTATGAATATGACGTATGGTATGCCCAGCGTGTTCGCGTACTCCATGTTTTTCCCTATCCCCCTTTCCATTAGGTCTATGTCTACGTTTATCATCTCTTTTCTTATGCTGTCTGCTATTTCTAGTGCTTTCTTTGCTGTGTTTATCGGTATTATGTATGCTTTTGTGACGCTTTTCTTGGTTTGTTTTTGTTTTTTTAGTATGTCTGTTATCGGTTCGAGGCCGAAGCTTATTCCGACTGCTGGGACTTCTCTCTTTCCCTCGGAGAATGATCGTATCATGTTGTCGTATCTTCCTCCCCCTGCTATTGCTACGCTTACTTCTTTGTCGTTTGCGTATACCTCAAAGACGGTTCCTGTGTAGTATGCCAGCCCTCTTGCCAGTGCTATGTTGAATTCTACGTTATCCTCCTCGATGTTGTTGAACACCTGCTCTATCTCTGCTATCCCTTCCCCGTTGATTATCTTCTTCACGGTTGCTATCTTGCTTTTGTTGTTTCCTTTTGTTGAGAATATCTTCATCATTTCCCTTATCTTTTCCTCTTCTATTCCTGTATTCTTGAGTTCGTTCTTTACCTCGCTGGGTCCGACTTTTTTTATTTTGTCTATGGCTATCATCGTTGCTTCTCTCTTCTCGTTTGGTATCTTGAGGTAGTCTAATAGCGAGTCGAGTATTTTCCTGTTGTTTACCTCTATTGTTACTTTCATGTTTAGTCTTGAGAATACCTCTCGGGCCAGCTTTATGCATTCCACGTCTGCCATCATGTTCTTGTTGCCTACAACGTCTGCGTCGCATTGTGTGAACTGCCTGTATCTTCCTAGTTTTATCGGGCCGTCCCTGAACACCTCTCCTATCTCGTATCTCTTGAATGGCATTTTCTGCTGTGGGTTCATTACTATGACTCTTGCTAAGGGCACTGTCAGGTCGTATCTTAGCCCAAGGTCCCTGTCTCCCTGGTCTTTGAGCTTGAACATCTCCTTTACTATCTCGCTTCCTCCCGCATACTTTGACGTTAGTGTCTCGTACCTTTCTATTATCGGTGTTTCTATGGGCGAGAATCCGTAGTTCTCGAATGTTTTCTTCAGGGTGTCTATTATCTCATTTCTGAGTATTTCGTCTTCCGGGAGAAGATCCCTTGTTCCTTTTGCTCTTTCGATTGTCATTTTATTTTAGGGCGGTAAGCGGGAATCGAACCCGCTCCGAAGGCTCCACAGGCCTACATACTAACCATTATACGACTACCGCCATGATACCTCCTCTTGTTTTATAATTTATAATTTTGATTATTAAGAACTCGTTCTCGTTAATGAAGACAATCAACTCTTGCCATTTTAATCATATCTTATTAGAATTTCTTGGTTTTTAAATGTTGTTATTTGTTTTTTTGCCCAATAATTCTTGCAAAAGTTTTATTTAAAAAGGTATAAATACAACCTCTTTTTAAAATAATTATGGATAAGGTGATTGTATTGGATTTTGGAGGTCAATATTGTCATCTTATATCCAGAAGGATTAGGGACTTTGGGGTGTATTCAGAGGTTCTGCCTTCAGATTCGGACAAACAAAAACTAAGTAAAATTGAAGATTTAAAAGGTATAATTCTTTCTGGTGGTGCAGCATCGGTTTACGATGAGTTTTCTCCTAAATTTGATAAGGGCATTTTTGAGCTAGGAATCCCAATATTGGGTATTTGTTATGGGCATCAATTGGTAGCTTATGTAAATGACGGACAAGTAACTGTAGGAAAATCTGGAGAATACGGGATTACTGAATTAAAAGTTTTAGAAAAAGATGTTTTATTTAGTGGCTTTAACGATGTGGAAAATGTTTGGATGAACCATAAAGATATTGTGGAAAAATTACCAAATGGGTTTTTAGTTTTAGCATCCACACATAATTCCCCTATCGCTGCATTCGGAAATAAAGAAAAAAAGATTTATGGGGTGCAATTTCATCCGGAGGTAACTCATACAGAAAATGGAAACAAAATTCTTGAGAACTTCGTTTTCAACATCTGTAAAGCTAAGGAGGAGTGGCAAATTTCTGATGTTACCCAAGGAATTAATGATGAAATTAAACAGAAGATAGGCGGAAGAAAAGCTATAATTGGCTTGTCAGGGGGCGTTGATTCTTCAGTGGCATCAGTTTTAGTAAGCAAATTAATTGGTAAAAACTTAATTGCTGTTTATGTCGATACTGGCCTGATGAGGCATAAGGAAACAGAATTCGTTGAGAATGAATTTAAAAAACACAATTTAAATCTGAAAATAATAAACGCTAAAGACAGATTTTTCAAAGAGTTAAAAGGGGTAATAGAACCTGAAGAAAAAAGAAAGGTAATTGGGAGATTATTTGTTGATATTTTTGATGAAATTGCTCAAGAGGAAGGTGCTAAAGTTTTAATCCAAGGAACAATATACTCTGATAGAATAGAAAGCGGTATTACTCAACACTCATCAAAGATTAAATCTCATCACAATGTTGGTGGATTGCCAGAAAACATGAAATTAGAGGTTTATGAACCATTAAGAAATTTGTATAAAGATGAAGTTAGAAGAATTGCAAGAAATATTGATTTATCAAAAGAAATAATCGAAAGACATGTTTTTCCTGGGCCTGGGTTAGCTGTTAGAATTGTGGGGGAAGTTACTCCAGAAAGAGCTGATATTGTCAGGAAAGCAAGTTACATAATAGAAGATGAACTCAAAAAAGCTGATTTTCATAGTAAAGTTTGGATGGCCTTTGCGGTTTTACTTCCCATAAAAAGTGTGGGTATCCAGGGGGATGCAAGAAGTTACAAATACCCTATTGTGGTTAGAATCATAGAATCAAAAGATGTGATGACTGCCAATTTTTCAAAAATTCCTTATGAGGTACTAGAGAAAATTTCTTCAAGGATCACAAATGAGATTAACGAGGTAAACAGGGTAGTTTATGATATCTCTAATAAGCCCCCATCTACGATGGAGTGGGAGTAGTTTAATACCAGTTGTGGTTAGTCTTTCAGCAGGTATTTGTCCAGTACTTTCCTTGCCTGTTCTCTTTTTTTCTGGTGTTCCTTGAGGAATTCGTTTACCTTGTCTATGAGTATGTTCTTCAGCTCTCCTGTGAGCATCTCTCCGTTCTTGTATGCATGATAAATATCTTCTAGCTTTTTGTCGTCTTCTTCGAAGAACGTTAGCCATTGGTAGGATACATCCACGTCTGGGTTGCCGCCTTTCTCCCTGTGTTCTTTTATGCTTGTCTGTCCTCCTGAGAATGCGTACTTGTTTATTTTGTTCCTTACTGTTTTTTCGTCGTCTGTTGTGAATATTGTTGAGTGTTCTCCTGTTGATGTGGACATCTTTCCTGAGGGTCCTGTTAGTGCTGGCAGGAATACGCAGTGTATTGCTGCTGTTTTTGGATAACCTAGCTTTGGTGCGACGTCCCTCACTATTCTCCAGTATGGGTCCTGGTCTATTGCTGCCGGTATTAATGTCCTTATCTTCTTCCCTTCTAAGTAGGATGGGAGTATGCATGGTGCTGCCTGCATTGCCGGCCAGAAGTACATTCCTATGTTTGTCTCGTTTGTGAATCCGAATACTGACTTTGCCGTTGATGCGGTTACCTTTTTTGCGACCTGTATTGCTATGTTGTACAGTGTTTTTGCATAGTCTGTGTCAACGATTATGTGTGTTTTGCCCTGTTTGAATCCGACTGCTATTACGTCTAGTGCGTTCTCGTAGGCCATCCTCTTTGTGTCTTCTGTGCTGAGTTTGTCTTTGCATAGGAATTTCTCGTCGTCTGTTATCTGGAAGTATAATGGTGCGTCATACGCGTCTTGTAGGTATTTTGTGAATATCC
This sequence comes from archaeon, assembly GCA_043808805.1. Lineage (GTDB taxonomy): Archaea > Nanobdellota > Nanobdellia > SCGC-AAA011-G17 > VGLX01 > JAWABC01. The sequence continues at coordinate 5,739 of JAZDEN010000043.1, forward strand.
AGGGTATTATGTGTCCGAGGTGTGTGTTTCCTGACGGTCCTCTTCCTGTGTACAGTGCAAAATGCTTTCCTTCGCTCTGTTCTTTGAGTGCCACATCTAGCTCCCTGTGGCTGAAGAATATCTTCCTTCTTAGGAAATGGTGGGTGTATCCTGCTTTTTGTGATATCTTTTTGATGAGTTCTTCTGTCAGGGGTTCTGTTCCGAAGTCGTGCATCAGTTTCTTGTAGTCTACTTCCCCTTCAACTTCCCACGGTGTTACTGTGAATTTCTTAGTCATGTCTTTTCACTGCTTTCTTTATCTTTTCGACTATGCCTTTTTTCTTGACTTCTTTTTTTATTTTTTCCCTTATTTCTCTGCCTTCTGTTTCTATTCTCTCGAGCAGAAGTCCTTTTGGCAGTTGCCTGTGTCCCCACTGTTCGAAGTATACCATGAAACTCAGGTCGTGCCTTCCTGCCATGCTGGTTTTTCCTTCAGGGTGTCCGAGTGTGAGTATTATTTCTGGGTTGACCCCTCCTGGTATGTTGAGTATTCTTTTTACTGCTTCGTTGTCGAATGATCCTACCCAGCATGTTCCCAGTCCTAATGATTCTGCTTCTAGTATCATGTTTTCTGCTGCTGCTGCGCAGTTCTGTATCCCGTATAGTCTTTCTCCTCTTTCTCCGTATGATCTTTTTGCTGTGACTAGGTCATTGCATATTACTATGTGCACCGGTGCCTGCACCATCCATATCTGGTTGAGGCATGCTTTTGCTATCTCTCTTCTTGTTCCTTCGTTTTTTATAACTAAGAATATCCAGTTTTGTATGTTGCCGGAGGATGGCGCGTGCCTTCCTGCGTTGAGGACTTTTACTAGGTCTTCATGCCTTACATCTTTTTCTTTGTAGCCTCTTGAGCTCCTTCTTTGCCTCACGGCTTCCTCGACGTTCATACCAAAACTTTTAAAAGAAAGGTAATATTTATACCTTTCTATATGTTATACAAGAATCTCGTTGAGGTTTACGAGAAGCTTGAGAAGACAAGCAAAAGGTTGGAGAAAACGTTCATAATTTCTCAGTTGTTGGCTAAGACTCCTGCTTCGGATATTCAGAAGATTGTCTATCTCTTGCAGGGCACTGTCTTCCCTTCTTGGGATGAAAGGACTCTTGGAATGAGTTCTCAGTTGATTGTTAAGGTCATTGCAACAGCAACTGGTAATTCTCCTGAGAATGTTGTTAAGGCCTGGAAGAAGCAGGGTGATCTCGGTTTGGTTGCTGAGGAGTTTATTTCGAACACGAAGCAGAGGACTTTGTTCCACAGGGACTTGACTGTTGACAAGGTTTTTGAGAATCTGCAGAAGCTTGCCGAGCTTACAGGTCAGGGTACTGTTAATCGTAAGGTGCAGCTTGTTGCTGAGTTGGTTACTAATTCCAAGCCTTTGGAGGCTAAGTATGTTGTTAAGACTGTTATAGGTGAGTTGAGGATTGGTATTGCTGAGGGTGTTTTGCGTGATGCTATTGTCTGGGCTTTCTTTCCTAAGGTTCTTGGTATTTTTGTTGAGTGTCCCCATTGCAAGTCTGCTGTTCCGCCTGATAAGAAGTGTGTGGATTGCGGTAAGGAGTTGGATGTCAAGTTTAAGGATGAGATTCATAAGCATTACAGGAATGCCTTGCGTGTTAAGTCTCTTGATGATTTGAAGGACCTTGACAAGTATGATTGGGTTGTTCCTGATGATGAGAAGCTTGCCCGTGATGTTTACAACAAGTTGGTTGATGATGTTCAGAAGGTTTATGATGTTTCCAATGATTTTGGTATGGTTGCTTCTTTCCTTAAGGAGCAGGGTGCTAAGGGTTTGTCAAAGATTGGTTTCAAGGTCGGCTACCCCATTAATTCGATGCTTGCGATTAAGGTGGCTGATATTGCTGAGGGTTTTGAGTCTGTTGGCAGGCCTTTGCAGGCTGAGTATAAGCTTGATGGTTTTCGTGTTCAGATTCATAGGGATGGTGATAAGGTCTGGCTTTACACTAGGAGGTTGGAGAACGTTACCCCCCAGTTTAAGGAGTTGGTTCCTTATGTGAAGAACAACATTAAGGGGAAGTCTTTCATTCTCGATTCTGAGGTTGTTGGTTTTGATCCTAAGACAGGTAAGTATCTTCCTTTCCAGAATATCTCTCAGAGGATTAAGCGTAAGTATGACATTGATAAGACAGCTAAGGAGATTCCTGTTGAGATTCACGTTTTTGATGTTATTTATTATGATGGTAAGAGTATGGTTGATGTTTCGCAGAAGGAGAGGCGTGATCTTCTTGAGAAGATTGTTCATCAGGTTCCGAAGAAGATTATTCTTACCAAGAAGTTGGTTACTGATGATGAGGAGAAGGTTAAGAAATTCTACAAAGAGTCTCTTGATAAGGGTTTTGAGGGTTTGATATTGAAGAACCTGGAGAAGGAGTACACTCCTGGCAGGAAGGTTGGTGGTTGGGTTAAGATCAAGCCGACTTTGGAGCCACTGGACCTGGTTATTGTTGGTGGTACTTATGGTGAGGGCAAGCGTTCTCGTGTCATCTCTTCTTTCAGGCTTGCCTGTCGTTCCGGTTCCAGGTTTTTGGACTGTGGGATGATGGGTACAGGCATTAAGGAGAAGCATGATGTTGGGGGTGTAACTTTTGAGCAATTAACAAAACTGCTTAAGACTTTGATGATAAGTGAGAAGGGCCGTGATGTTGTTGTTAGGCCTGAGATTGTTGTTGAGGTTGCTTATGAGGAAATTCAGAGGAGTCCTACTTATGAGTCTGGCTTTGCTCTGCGTTTTCCAAGGTTGTTGAGGTTGCGTACCGAGGATAAAAAGCCTTCGAATGCAAACACTTTGGATGACATAAAACTCATATTTAAATCACAAAAAAGATTGCGAAAGCATAAAAAATGAAAATTTCATTACCAGTCGATAATAATTAAGGTTAATAACGAAAAACTTTATATAGTAGTAACCATTTACTATCCGATTATAGTTTATATTTAATCATAGTGAATAACTCCTTTATGTATTCGGGAGTGATAAAAAATTAGGGGTGTAGCCTAGGAGGGTGTGTTAAATGATTGTTAAAGACGAGTTTTTAAATAAGCTTCGACGTTTTTTCAACCTCAACCTTTATGAGGTGAGGATTTGGACCGCTCTTCTTTCTCGTGGTGTTTCAACCGCAGGTGAACTTTCTGACATCGGAAACGTTCCGAGATCACGTGCTTACGACGTGCTTGAAAGTTTGGAGAAGAAGGGTTTTGTTGTGATGAAGCTTGGCAAGCCCATAAAGTATGTGGCTGTTGAACCGGCTGAGGTTGTCGAAAGGGTCAAGAAGCTTATTTCTGAGGAAGCTAAAGAGAACGTGAAGAAGCTTGAAGATTTGAAGGGTACTGATGTTTTAAAAGAACTGGACTTGCTGCACAAGCAGGGTATTGAGTTCATTGAGCCTTCTGATCTCTCAGGAGCTATTCGTGGCAGGCATAACATCTACACTCATCTTGAGTTGATGATTAAGAATGCCAAGAAGAACGTTACCATTGTGACGACTAGCAAAGGTCTTCTCAGGAAGATTGATGCTCTGAGGCCTGAGCTTGAGAAAGCCGCTAAGAAGGGTGTCAAGGTGAAGATTGCCGCTCCGATTAACAAGGAGTCTGCCAAGATTGTAAAAAGCCTGGGTAAGATTGCGGAGGTTAGGCATCTTGAGAAGCTCAACGCGAGGTTCATAGTTGTTGATGACAGGGAATTGATGTTTATGGTGATGCATGATGATGAGGTTCATCCCACATATGATGTGGGGATATGGATTAACACACCCTACTTCGCATCTGCATTGAACAACATGTTTGATCAGAGCTGGCAGGCTATGGAAGCTGCTGATAAGCTAGTTGACAAGTTTGCCTAAGCTTTTTTTATTTTTTTGTATTCTTCTGATAGTTTTCTTGACCTTTCTTTGATTGTTTGTGTCTTTAGCTGTTTCATTCTTGCAGCTTCTGTTTTTGGTCTTGGTGCGAACATTGATATGTTGATTACTTCCGGCCTTACTTCTTTTATTAGTTGTATTGTTTTTTTGAAGTCTTCTTCTGTTTCTGTGGGGAATCCCGCTATGAAATCGGTTGCTATGCTCACCCCCTTTATTTCCTTCCTGAATTCTCCCACCACTTTTTTGAATTCTTCCACTGTGTAACCTCTTTTCATATCCTTCAATACTTTGTCTGATCCCGACTGTACTGGTATGTGGAGGAATTTTATCATCTTGGGGTTTTGGTATACCTCAATTAACTCATCTAGGTATTCCAGTGTGTAGTTTGGGTTCATCATCCCCAGTCTTATCTTGTATTCTCCTTTTATTTTCAGGATTTCTCTCAGCAGGTTTGGTAGTGTGTCATTGATGTCTTTCCCCCAGCATCCTGTGTCCTGTGCTGTTAATTTTATTATGTTACACCCTTCTTTTACTCCTTTCTCAACTTCGCTTGTTATGTCTTCTTTTCTGTATGAGTGTAATTCCCCTCTTGCCAGTTTAACAGAGCAGTAAGTGCACGGCTTTCCCAGGCATCCTTCTGATATTGGTACGATTGCTGTTTCTTTTATTGTCCTTATCCTTGGTTTTCCCAGTGGTGTGTCTTGCTTGTTGTTTATTTTCTGTTTTTTTATTATCTCATTTATTTTTGTTGTTGATTTTGTGTCAAAGGTGAGTATTACTTTTGGTGCATATTTCTTTATGTTTATCATGCTTGGCAGACAACCGCCTACTATGACTTTCTTCTTTTCTGATGTTTTCTTTACGTAGCCTATTATCTTGTTCTGTGTTGTTGTTTTCACGCCGCATGTGTTCACTATTATCAGGTCGGCATTTTCCTCAGAATCTACTATTTTGTGTTCCTTGCTTATTATCCCTTTCAGTACCTCGCTGTCTCCCTGGTTTAGGGTGCATCCGTAGGTCTTGATGTATATCTTCATAGAAATGGTCTTATCACTATCTGTTTATATTTTTTGTTTTTAAGTGTGTTGAATGTTTCTGATGTTACTATTGCCTTGACGTCTTTTGGTATCTCTTTTGCTACCTTTATTCCCGCTCCGTAGGCGTATTTTTTCAATTCCTGATAGTTTATTTTTTTCTTTTCGATGAGTGTTATGTTGCACCCCCTTCTCATCATGAGGTATGCTGCCTTTACTGATTTCTCATCTTCTAGTATTACCGCTACCTTTCCCTCTGACCCTGTTGGCAGTCCTCCTGCTGCTTTTATTCTCTTGTTGAATGTGTATGCATGCCCGTTGATTATCTCTATCCCTATGTTCACGTCTGGGTTTTTCAGTCTGACCTTTGCCCCTGTCTTCCCTACTATGTGGCTTCCTATTCTTATGTTTATGTCCTGTGAATTTTCTATGTTCTCTTTTGTTATTCTTTGTGCTGTTATCCTGAATGTTCCCTTTGTGTAATACTTGAATGCTGTTTCTTCCATCCTCCCCAGCTCTGTTTTTGTTGCTGGGCTTATTGATGTTATCCCAAATACGTTTTTGAGAACCTCGCAGTTGTTTTCTGACATTACTATTATCCTTCCCCTTATCCTTATTACCTCGCTGAATGCTATGTTGTTTCTTTTCAGGCATTCTTTTATGTTTCTGACTAGCAGCTTTTCGAAGTGTGGTCTGTTCCCTCCCTTCAACGCTATTTCCCCATATCTTACTAGCCAGCTGTTTGTCATTTGGGCTTAACCACAACAAGATTTATCCATCTCTTGTTTATATCCTCTTCAATATTATACCCTTTATGCACGATTGTAAGCCCCGTCCTTTCTATTTCTTCGATTAGTTCATCTTCTGTCCATTTTTTTCTGAATCTTTTTAATTTCTTGTAATAATCTGTTTTTTCAAAAAATCCTTCTTCAGGTATGCTGTGGATAGTGGTTGCAATGAATGCAGCACCGTTTGGCTTTAATAGTTCTGAAATTTTTTTGATGACTAAGATCGCATCTTTTTTCTGAAACAAGTGTATGAATGCTTTTGCAAATACGCCTTCAAATTTGGAATTTTTGAAATCATGCTCTAAAAATTCTCCGTGGACAAATTTAGTTTTTGGAGATGTATCCATTGCAACATTGATAATTTTTTTGGAGAAATCAATTGCGGTTGTATTAAAACCTTCACTTTCAAAATATGAAAGATTTAGTCCAGATCCCGGACCAAGTTCTAATATGCCTACTCCTTTAAATTTCTTTTTAAGATAATCTATAAAAGGGGCTACGATTTTTTTATCTGAAATTAAATACCTTTTTAGCTTTTTTTTATATTCCTGTGCCAACTCATCGTAAACTTTTTGGTTTATTTTAATATAGTTTTTCATTTGTAAGCACACTATCAATTTAGGTTTATTGCAAATCTTTATAAATACTTTTCTTTTGGCTTTATTTTATGAAGCCGGTTAAGCAGATGGATGTCAAGCCTGGGATGAAGGTTTCTGATCTTGTTAAAGAGATGTCTGCCTCTGGTGTGTTCGGTGCTGGCCGTATTGGTAGAGCTTCTTTGATTATGAGGAAGATGTTTGATGATAAGGATTGTAAGGTTTTTCTTGGTCAGGCAGGTGCTATGGTTCCGGGTGGGATGAAGAACATTCTTGTTGATATGCTGAAGAATGGTCATGTTGATGTTTTTGTTACTACAGGCGCTACCTTGACGCATGACCTTGTTGAGGCTCTCGGCTTCCATCATTATCAGGGCAAGTCTGGTGTTGATGATGCTAAGTTGCATAAGGAGAAGTATGACCGTATTTATGAGTCTTTGATGCCTAATGAGGTTTATGAGAAGCTTGAGGATTTTTTTGTCAAGAATTTTGATGAGTTGGCAAAGTGCAAGAACATTAGGGAGTTTTTGTGGAAGGTTGGTGAGCTTACTCCTGATAAGGATTCAATTTTAGGTGTTTGTTATGAGAAGAAGATTCCTGTTTTCTGCCCTGCCATTGCTGATTCAGGCATCGGCCTGATGATATGGGGTAGGATTGCCCAGGGCAAGAAGATTAGCATTGATGCTTTTGATGACATGAAGGAGATTATTGACATCGCCTGGACTTCGAAGAAGAATGGTGTTATTTACATTGGTGGCGGCGTTCCTAAGAATTTCATCCAGCAGTCGATGCAGTTCTCCAAGGGTGCTTCTTACGGTGTTCAGATTACTACTGATAGGCCTGAGCCTGGCGGAAGTTCTGGTGCTGAACTGAGAGAGGGTATTTCTTGGGGTAAGATGGAGCCTGATGGGGAGTTTGTTGATGTTTATTGTGATGCTACAATTGCGCTTCCGCTGATTTATGCGTCTCTTTAGTCTTGCCTAATGCTTCTAAGAAATAGGGTAGTGTCCAGTTTACCACGCAGTTGGTTATCTGAACGTGATTCTCGTATGTTTCATCCAGTATTTTCTTCCTTTCAGGGTCTTTCTCTTCATTCAGCTTTCCCTTGAGTATTAGGATTTGTGGGTGTACTTTCTTCTCATAGGATTCAATCATTTCTCTGACGTCTTTTTCTGCTTGTTCATTCCCGTATCTTGCTGCGTAAACGAGGAATACGCTGGTGCTGTGTCTGGGGGTTAGTCCTGTGTCTATAGCCATCCATAACCCTTTTCTTTTTTCAAAGTCTTTTATGCCATCCATTATCTTTCTTCTTATTATCATTTCCAGTGCGTTGTATCTTCCGTAGAGTGTTATTTTTTTGGATTCTAAGAATAAGTATGTCTCTTCCATATCTTTTGCCCCATACCTATAATTCTTTTTTTTTATCAGGTCTGCTTCGAACTCTCTTAGGTTCTCGTAAGGTATGGCTTTCCAGTCTTCTACCTTAAGCGTGCTTTCATATTTTGTTATGAGGTCTGTTAGTCCGTTTGGCATGCCGTTTTTATTAAGGTCCCGTATTTAAATATTTCCTTTTAGAATTAAGTATAGTAGAGTTTGCCTGATTTTTTCTGTTCTCTGTCTTTTACGCTTCCTTCCTTGTTTATTCTCGGTCTTTTTGTCTCTTCATCCCTTCTTAGTGTTATGTTGAGTTCTGTAAGGAGTTTGTTCATTCCCTCTTCCATGCTTAGCGGCTTTCCTGCTTTTCCTTTTACTGATGGTTCCCCTTCAAACACCAGAAGCCTTTGTGATAGGTAGTCTATGAATAACAAATCGTGGTCTACTACTATTGCTGCTGCCTCTCCCTTCTCTTCTATTATCTCGTTGATTACTTTTGATGCGTGCAGTCTTTGCTCTACGTCTAGGTATGCTGATGGCTCGTCTAATAGGTAGAGGTCTGCGTCTTGTGATAGGCATAGTGCTATGGCCACTCTTTGTAGTTCCCCTCCTGAGAGTTCGCTCAGCTTTTTCAGCAGTAATGGTTCTATTTCCAGCGGCCTTATGAGTATGTGGCTGTATTTCTGTATTGCTTTAGAGAGGATTATTGATACTATGCTGTCTTCTTCTATTTCCAGGTATTGTGGTTTGTATGCTATTTTTAGTTTCATGTCCACCTTTCCATTATCTGGCTTTATTATTCCTGCCAGCATCTTCACGAAAGTTGTTTTTCCTGTTGCGTTCTGTCCTATTATCCCTGTTACCTCTCTTAGGTTTACGCTTCCCTCTTCTGCTTCTAGTGTGAATTTGTCTAGTTTCTTGCTCATGTTCGGCCATTTTGTGAGTTCGTTTGCTTTTTTTATTTTTGCCGGTGCTCTTGCGCTGAACTCTATTTTCTTGTCTCTGAATCTTACGTTTTCTGATTTGAGGTAGCCTTCGAGGTATGTGTTTATTCCGACTTTGCTTGCCATGGGCTGTGAGACAACTCCGAATCCTGATTCTTTCCCGTAGAATAGGTGTATCTTGTCTGCTATGTAATCCAATACGATTAGGTCGTGTTCCACTACCATTACTGCTGCTCCCTCGTCAGCCAGTTTTCTTATGAATCTTGCTGTTTTGAGTCTTTGTTTTATGTCGAGGTATGAACTTGGTTCGTCAAAATAGTATACGTTTGCTTTTTTTAGTGCTGTTGCTGCTATTGCTATTCTTTGGAGTTCTCCTCCTGAGACGTTTTTTATGTCGTTGTCCAGTACCTTGTCTATTTCGAGTTCTTTTGCGAATTCTCCCATCTTTTTCTTCTCGTCTGCTTTTTCAAGTAAATTTCTTACTTTCCCCTTGAATTGTTTTGGTATGTCATCGACTTTTTGTGGTTTGTATGAAACTTTTATCTTGCCTTCTTTCATCTTTGTGAAGTAACCCTGAATTTCTGTTCCCCTGAACATTTTTATCAGGTCGTCATATCCTGCCTTGTCTTTTCCGAGGTTGGCTTTTACGTTCCCTGAAAGTATGTTTAGTGCTGTAGTTTTCCCTATTCCATTCCTTCCCAGCAGTCCTACGACCTCTCCCTCTTTTGGTATTGGCAGCCTGTAGAGTAAGAATCCGTTCTCCCCATACCTGTGTATGAGGTCTTTTTCTAGCTCTTCTGGCAGGTTTATTATTGATATGGCACCAAAAGGGCATCTGTTCTGGCATATCCCGCATCCCGTGCACAGCTCTTCCTTTATCACTGCCTTCTTGTCTTTTATTATGCAGTCCTTGTCTTCCCTGTTGACAGGGCACAGCCTGACACAGAGCCAGTCGCATTTTTCTGGGTTGCATTTTGTCTTTTCTATTACTGCTATCCTTGCCATGTTAGTTTTTTTATTATCTTGATTTATTAATTTATTGCTTAAAGAAGTTCAGCTTTACTTTACTATCTTTGCAGTTTTTATTATCACGTCGCTTAGGGGTTTGTTCTGCGGGTTTGTTTTTACCTTGCTTATTGCATCTGCAACGTCCATTCCCTTTATGACTTTCCCGAATACTGGGTGTTTTGTGTCTAGGAAGTTGTTATTATTCACATTTATGAAGAACTGGCTGCCTCCTGTGTTTGGTCCTGCGTTTGCCATTGATATTGTTCCCCTGTCGTTCTTGTTGCTCTTTGTGAACTCATCCTTTATCGTGTACCCAGGTCCTCCCATTCCATTGCCTAATGGGTCTCCTCCCTGTATCATGAAGTTGGGCATTACCCTGTGGAATATTACTCCGTCGTAGAATCCTTCGCTTACGAGTTTTTTGAAGTTTCCTGCTGTTATTGGCATGGTGTCATCATATAGTTCTATCTGTATCTCTCCCATGTTTGTTTCCAGTGATACTATTGTGTGCATGTTTGTTGCCTCCTCGTTTTCTTTGCCGCATCCTGTGAATAGTAATGCTGCAACTATAAGTGTTAATATTACTGCTCTTTTCATAATTTTAAATTTTTCAGGCCCTTTATTAAGTTATTGTTAAACCAAACTTTTTTATATTTTATGGCTTCTATTTAGGCTATGCTTGATGTCAAGGAAGAGTACAAGAAGAGGAAGTTTGAGATTCAGAGCAAGCTTGATGAGTTTGCCAAGAATAAGGGTATGGATAAGGATGATTTGTTTCTTGAGCTCTGCTTCTGCCTTTCCACTCCTGGTTCTAAGGCTGAGCGTGCGATAAAGGTTGTTAACAAGGATAGCAAGGAGATGCTGATTTATGGTTCTGAGAAGGATGTTGCTAACCTGCTTAAGGGTTTTGTCCGTTTCCACAACAACAAGGCCTGTTACATAGTTAAGGCTAGGAAGTTTATGGAGTTGCTTGGTGCGCTTCCTGAGGACCCTGTTGAGGCTAGGAAGCTTCTTGTGGATAACATCGATGGGTTGGGCATGAAGGAGGCCTCTCATTTCCTGCGTAATATCGGTTACAGGAATGTTTGCATAATAGACAGGCATGTTATTAGCTGCTTGTGTGACCTTAAGGTCTTGGAGGATGATAAACATCCTTCCTCAAAAAAGCAGTACCTTGAGGTTGAGGGCAAGATGAAGGGTTATAGTAAGAAGGTTGGCATTGATGCTGATGAGCTTGACCTTGTTTTCTGGAGTTCTAAGACTGGTAAGATTGTAAAATGAAAGATGTTGCTGAGATTATGAGTGCTGTAAAGCAGCACGTTTCTTTCAGGCCTCATAAGCAGGCCCCTTTTGAGGTTCTTATCTTCACCGTCCTCTCCCAAAGGACTCGTGATGAGAATACTATGCGTGCTTCTGATCAGCTGTTCAGGAAATACAACACCCCTAAGAAGCTTGCTGATGCTGACTTGAAGGACATTGAGAGGTTGATTAAGCCCAGCGGTTTTTATCGTGTTAAGGCTAAGTACATAAAGGCGATAAGCAAGGAGTTGGTTAGGAGGTTTAACTCTGAAGTTCCTAATAATCTTGATGATTTACTGTCCTTGCCTGGTGTGGGTAGGAAGACTGCTAACTGCACTTTGGTTTACGGCTTTAGGATTCCTGCTATTCCAGTGGACACGCATGTTCATCGTATTCCGAATCGCATCGGTCTTGTACGAACAAGGACTCCTGAGCAGTCCGAGATTGCTCTTATGAAGGTAGTTCCTAGAGAGTATTGGATTGAGTTTAATGATTTGTTTGTCAAGTTCGGCCAAACTGTCTGCCTCCCAAGGAATCCCCACTGCAATATTTGTAAGGTTGCTCCTTACTGTGATTATTACAAAAATGTTTATTTGAAGAAATCTACTTCTTGATCATCATTCTCTTGACGCCTGGTGTTACTTCCCAGAGTTTGTGCCTTCCCTTCCTTCCGGTTATGACTATTGCCTCTTTTTCCTTGAGGTCTTTTATTAGCTTGCTCACCCTTTCTACTGGCATGTTGAGCCTTATCCCTATGTCTTCTGACGTTACAAGGTCTGACCTTAGTACATACCTCAGGATTTTGTGCTCTTCCCTGTTGAATCTCTGGTTGAACGGCAGTCTTTTCTTTCTCAGGTCCCTTGCTGCGAATTCTTCTACGAATATGTTGTTCTCCCTCAGTATGTCGTTAACGACAAAATGGGATATCATATAGTCTTTCCCTTTGACTAAGGGATTAAGGTCCTTGAATCTTCTGTAATGGAAGTCAAATATCAGGTCTGTGTACTCTAAGATTCTTCTTGGGTTGTTGTCCGCACATTTTATCAGTAAATTTAGTGCATCTTCTGTGAATTTGTCTGCGTAGTTTGTTTTTGTCCTTTGGTTGTATAGCCTTGCCCTCAGCATGTCCTTTAGTCCCTTGCTGTCTAGCATGTCCAGGCTTATTATCCTCTTTCCCAGCCTTTCCTTGAACGATCCTGTTGCGTTTTTCAGGTTCTGGTCTATCTGTGCTATGACTATGCTTCTTATGAGCCTGTTGTTTGAGTCTTCCCATTTGCTCCTTGCTTTTAGCACCAGCCTCGGGTCTGTTGCCTGGAATTCGTCTATCAGGAGTACTGGTTTTTTTGTCGGGAATTCCCTCAGTGTTATCATGTCAAAGAAATTTCTTTTTTTCTTGAGCTCTTTTTCTATGTCAAAGTCTTTTGGCAGGTCGTCAGCGTCAAGGTAGATGAATGTGTAGTCTGTTAGTTTTTCCTGTATTTTTCTCAGGAGGCTTGTTTTTCCGCTTCCAGTCGGTCCGTTAAGAAAGCACAGCTCTTCTTTCATGATGTGGTTTATTATTTGGTCTTCCTGGTCTTCTAATGCAACAAGCTTTGTGTTTGGTCTAGAATCCAGTGGGTTTTCTCTGAATTTGAGTTGTTCGTACCACACCATCTTTTCTCAATATTGTTCTGTTGCTTTTTCTTTATATAGTTTTTGATGTTCCAGTGTTAGAAACAATTATAAACTCTTTTTGCGGATTTTTTGTTATGAAATGTGAGATTTGCAAGAGCAAGGTTGAGGAAACTTTTTTGGAGAAGCCTATTGGCACTTATGTGAAGGATGCTAAGGGCAAGAAGCATGTTGTTTGTTTTGAATGCCAGAAGAAGTTCAAGAACGACAAGGCTGAGATGCTCAAGCATGTTTGACGCCTCAGTAGCTCAGCTAGCAGAGCGACTGCTTCGTAAGCAGTAGGTCGTGGGTGCAAATCCCCCCTGAGGCTTTATGGGTGATGGTTTTACTTTAAGGAAAAAGAGAAGTTCTTTTCTTTGTAGTCTGGGCTTTCACAAGTGGGGTAGGGCTCGTTTCATGGATCAGGTTGGTTCTAGCGTTCGTGACTACAGGCAGGAATGTTTAAGATGTGGTTTAGTAAAAAAGTGGGTTGAGACAAAGCGATGAAGACAAAGTATTATTCGTACAAGATTGGCGATCTTGCAGATGGCTGCAAGCTTTGTGTGCAGGGAAGGAAGATGGTTTTGTTTGTTACAGGTCTCTGCACCAGAGGCTGTTTCTACTGCCCTATCTCTGACAAGAAGAAGGACAAGGATGTTGTCTATGCCAATGAGTGGCCTATAAAAGATGTTAAGGATATGCTTGCTGAGGCGAAGCTTACAGAAGCTTATGGTGCCGGTTTTACTGGCGGTGACCCATTAGTTAAGTTGGACAGGTCTGTTTATTACATAAAGCTTCTAAAGAGAAAATTTGGAAAAAAATTCCACATCCACCTCTACACATCTCTTGATCTGGTTAATGATAAGACATTGGAGAAATTGTACAAGGCTGGTCTTGATGAGATAAGGTTCCATCCCAATCTTTATAATGATAAGCTTTGGTCAAGAATTTCTCTTGCTAGGAAGTTTGACTGGGATGTGGGTGTTGAGATTCCTGTGATTCCTGGTGCTGAGAGGCAGACTAGGAAACTTATTGATTTCATTAAGGGCAAGGTTGATTTCCTGAATCTTAATGAGCTGGAGTATTCTGATACCAATGGCAATAGCATGGCAAGGTTTGGTTTTGTTTGCAAGGACAAGGTCTCTTATGGCATCAAAGGTTCTGATGTTCTTGGGATGAAATTGTTGAAGTATTGCAAGGGCAGGATAAAGAATGTTCATTACTGCACTGCGAAGTTGAAGGATAAGGTCCAGTTGTCTAACCGTATAAAGTTGAGGGCGAAGAATGTTAAGAGGCCTTATGACATCATAACCAAGGAAGGCATGATTTATCATGGTGTTGTGTTTACAAAGGATTATGCTTCTGTTGCTAAATTCCTTGAGAAGTTTAAGGTTCCTAACTCTCTTTTTGCCTATGACAAGGAGAAGAAATGTGTTCTTGTTGCTCCCTGGGTTGTGCTCATGCTTCAGGATGATTTGAAGAAACGCTGGAAGATAGCTTTGATTGAGGAATACCCAACTTATGACAGGTTAGAAGTTCTTGTTGATAACCTATAATCTTCCCATTATCTTTTTTGTTATTCTATCTTTCTCTATTCCTTCAGCTTCGTATGGTTGGAAGTTGTTTTTTCCAGATGATGTTTTTACTGGTATTATATCAAGCTCTTGTATTCCGTATTTGTTGACTTTTATTTTTGCTATGAAGCTGTCCTTGTCTGTGGGGTTTGAGTTTCCCCCGAAGCAGAAATTACCTAAGCTGTAGAATATTATTCCTTGTTTGTATTTCTCTATTCCCTGGACAACATGTGGATGGTGTCCTAATACTATGTCTGCTCCGCTGTCTATTGCTGTTCTTGATATCTTTTTTTGTTGTTCGTTCGGTTTTTCTGCTAATTCTACCCCATAATGGAATGATACTACAACTATGTCTGATTTTTCCTTTGCTTTTCTTACGTCTTCTTTAACATAGTCTTCTATGCCTGGTGCTATCCCTGGTTTGTTTTCTCTTGCCTTGAACTCTCTCCCAACCTGTGCATAGCCCAGAAATGCTATCTTTATGCCATCTTTTTCAACTATCTTTGGCTCTCTTGCCTTTTCTATGTTTAATCCACCGCCACAATAAGCGATGTTTTCTCTTTCCAATGCTTTTATAGTGTCTTCCAGTCCTTTTTCTCCGTAGTCGAAGCTGTGGTTGTTGGCTATGTTTACTATTTCTATGCTCCCTGCTGTTAGGCATTTTGTGTATTCTGGCTTTCCCTTGAAGTTGAATTTTTTTGGTGTTTTTCCTTCGTGTTCTGTTAGTGCTGTTTCTAGGTTTGCTATTGTTATGGAATCCTCAAGGTGTTTTTTCACCTGGCTGAATGGGTAGCTGTATGCATTTTTCTTTAGTTCCTCCATCTTCTTGTTGAAATGGCCTGCTAAGGTGACATCTCCTACGGCTGTTATTGTTACTGCTTTGTTCATGTTTGAGTTTGATACTTCTGTTCCTAGGAGATGTGTTAGAATTACAGGTACCATTGCCCATTTTGTTATTCTCATAGTTGCGGAATGTTGTATGCCTCTATTTTAAGGTTTCGTTTTAGAGAAACCTTTTTAAATCATATAAACCGCTTTTTAGCTTGGAACAAATTATGCGGGAGTAGCAAAGCCTGGTCAAATGCGCAGGAGTGAATAATCACTGCGAAACTTAAGATCAGGACTGGGGACAAGCAGGTTAATGCCTGTTTTTAGTCTCGTATGAGATATCCTGTCCCTTAGTGGGTTCCGGGATGAGGCTGAGTAAATGCGGTCTCACGGGAAGTTCAAATCCTCGCTCCCGCATCATTTTTTTCTAAGTTTTATGTAATGCGTGAAACTCAGTTCATTTTTCGATACTTTTTTAAATGCGGTAAAAACTATTTCTATTACGCCCCGGTGGCTTAGTCAGACAGACCTTAAACGCTGGACGAATAGAGCACATGCTTGGTAAGCATGAGGTCGCGAGTGCAATTCTCGCCTGGGGCTTTCAGTTCTTATAAGTAGTTCCTAACAGTATAATTGGTTATTCAAACAAGACTCTGATGCCCAAGCAATTTATTTAACAACGATTGAAGAAAAGGTAAATACTTAAAGTTTTATTTACTGTCGTCAGAATCGTCTTCTTTTTCTTCGTCTGAATCATCTTCATCAGCTTCATTCTCATCCAAGTCATCTTCAAATTCTATGTTATCTAAAAATTCAATTATCTTATCAAGTTTTGCATTGATCTGTTTAAATTGTTCTGAAGACATTCCTGATTGAGTGTCAGTATTTTTATTTCTTGAATCAAAATTGCTTCTTGAACCAGATCCAGAACCCCCTTCTTTTTTGAAACAATCACTGCAGAAAACAGGTTTGCCTATTGTTGGTTTGAAAGGAACTTCGCATTGCTTTCCGCATTTATCACAAGTAACTTCATGCATTTCAGGTCTTCTTCTTTCAAAACTTCCAGAATCTCTATCTCTAAATCCTCCTGTTCCTCCGGTTTTTCCGCCGCCTCGTCCGCCGAATCCACTATCTCGAGATCTGCCCCTATCTCTGCTAGGTCCTCGGGCCCGATTGTCTGATCTAAAATTTCCCATAATAATTTGCTTAAAAGTGGGTTTATAAGGTTTTTGATTTGATAGTGGGGCTTTCTTATTTTTTATCCTTAAAGGTTATGTTTAATTATTTATTTTCCTAATATCTCTTTATGGATTCTAAAACTAGTTTGTGGTATGCTGTTTATGTTCATGGGGAAACACCTTGGGATTCTGGCAGGCCTGACCCTGAGCTTGTTAGCCTGGTTGATTCTGGTCTGTTGAAGGGTAAGAGGGCGTTGGACGTTGGTTCCGGTACTGGCACGAATGTTGTCTATCTTTCCGAGAAGGGTTTTGATGCTATGGGCATTGACATTTCGAATGTTGCTATTAACATTGCCGTTAAGAAGGCTAAGGGCAGTAATGTTAATCCCAGGTTTTTTGTTGCTGATGTCTTGGACCTCTCTTTTCTTAAAGGCAAGTTTGATTTAGTTTTTGACCGTGGCTGTTTCCATCATCAGAAGAGGGGGAATTGGCCTAATTATGCCACCCAAATCTCTTCTAAGCTTAAGAAGGGCGGTTATCTTTTGCTGTTGGCCATATGCGACCGGGATAGGTTGGTTTCCGGTCCTAACAAGGTCTCCCATGATGACATAGTTAATACCTTTTCAAAAGACTTTAATATACCAAAGATTGATGATAAGGAGTTGGATGATAACATTCGCCCCTTGGCTTATGTTGCTTTGATGAGGAAAAATGATTTATTTCATATTTGCGCTGCTGGGTTTGTCCTTGTATGTTTCTTTTATGATCCTTAAGTTTCATTTTCACGTTAGGGTTAATGGTTCTATTGTCTTTCTTCATTTCCTGACTGCTTTTGTGGCGTTTGCTTCCTTTTTCTTGCTTCTCTTCTCAGAATTTTCATTAAATGTTTTCTCGTTCCTTGGTTTAATCCTTGTGATTCCTGCTTTTTTAATAATTTATTCTGCTGCCTCGAGTCTGAGGTCCCAGACTTTTGTTCCTAGCAGGTTTTTGGTTAGGAAAGGCATTTATTCTCGTGTAAGGAATCCGATGTATCTTGGCATAATCCTCTTGGCTTTTGGTGGGTTCTTCTTTTCCTTTTCCGTTTACACCCTTCTTTATGCTTTAATCCTCACGGTTTCTTATCTTTTCGTTATCAGGGCTGAGGAGAATGATTTGTTTAGGAGGTTTGGCAGGTCTTATGATGATTACAGGAGGAAAGTCCCTTCGCTGATTCCTAAATTATAATACATAAATCTTTTTATATTAGTTTTGTGCCTTAATTATCGATTTGAAAAAAAAGAGGGGCTACTTGGGTATTGATGAATCAAATCATGGCCGTTATCCTGAGATATTTGTTGCTGTGTATTCTGAAATTCCGTCTGACGTGGTTGAGCATGATATAATTATTCCTAAGGTTAGGAAGAGGCATGGTGGTGCTATACTTCCAATTTTGAAGAGCAGGTCTTTCAAGCATATACTCATTCCTGAGCGTTATGGTGATTTGTTTGGTGGTAAGGGTACGAGCCTTGTTGTCGTTTCTGAGTTCATCCGTTATTTTGATAATAACCTTGATGGTGTGATTGTTGATGGCGAGCCTAAATGGGAGGTTATTGAGGGTTTGGAGAAGATGCTTCATCCTACCCCTCTTCCTAGGATTAGTTTTGTTGCTAAGGGTGACACCAAGTTTGGTATTGTGAACCTGGCTGACCACGTTGCCAATCTCTTACACAGGTATTATTCTAAGTTTAAGCATGGCAAGGGTTCCAGGTATTCCAACCATTTGTTGACTCCTGACCTTGAGGGTTACAGGAAGGTTGTTAGCGGCATTATTAAGTGATTTTAAAAAGGTAAAGTATAAAAATTCTAATGTTCTATAATCCTGGGGGGTGGGATTTATGGCATATGAGGCTAAGAATTTTGATATTCTATTAGGTGTTGCTGGTTTTTCCGATAATCTTTTGAAGAACCACTTTACCCTGTATCAGGGTTATGTTAACAATACGAATAAGCTTCGTGAGCTTATGACTGCCATGGTTAAGGAGGGCAAGGCTTCTACGCCTGAGTTTGCTGAGTTGAAGCGTAGGTATGGTTGGGAATTCAATGGCATGCGCCTTCATGAGCTTTATTTTGGTAATATGGTGAAGGGGGTGAATAAGCTGGATAAGGATTCAAAGCTTGTTAAGGAATTTGTTAAGGGTTTAGGCAGTTACGAAGCTTGGGAGACGGGCTTCAAGTCTGTCGGCAGTATGAGGGGTGTTGGTTGGGTTGTTCTTTATTATGACCCTGTTGGCAAGGCTTTTTCTAACTGCTGGATAAATGAGCATGATGTTGGTCACTTGTCTGGTTGTGTTCCGCTTTTGGTTATGGATGTGTTTGAGCATGCCTTCATGATTGACTATGGCTTGAAGCGGGCTGATTACATAGAGTCTTTCTTCAAGGCGATTGACTGGAAGGTTATTGAGGGAAGGCTTGAGAAGGTTATCTGATTATTTTTTTATCATTCTTATTTCTTTTATCTCAAATGTCCCTGAATTTTTTTCATAGTTTATTTTGTAATCTTTAACTTCTATTTTTTTCTTGAAGAATGGAGCATCCAGTACTGTTGTTTCTATTTCTCCGCCCTCCCCTGCAGGATTGATTTCATATTTTTCTTGCATTTCCTTCAGCTTTGCTATAATCCCTTCATCTATTTTTTTGCCAAGGAGTTCTTTTCCTAATGGGTATGCGAATACTCCTGAGATTATAACCTCAAATTTGTTTTTTACTATTTCGTTTAGGAGTCCTATCTGATCTTTTTGCCATAGGGGGTTAACGCACTCTAAACCTAGTTCATCACATATCTTTTGGATTCTGCTTGCCTGGTATACGGATCTTATAGCTCCAGTTACAATCCCTTCTATATCATATTTTTCTTTTGCTTTTTTTATAGCGTCTTCCAAGTCCTTGAGCTCTTCTTCCTTCTCACCTTCTGTCCGATGTTCTATTAATGGTAACCCTATAGCTTCTGCTTGTGCTTTAGTTATCTCTATGTTTGGTGTGTGGAACATGTAGCTCTCTTTGTTTTTTGAGATTAAGCTTATGAGGCAAACTATTTTATTCTCTTCCATTGCCTTTTGCATAGCTAGGCAGGAATCTTTCCCGCCTGAGAACAGGACTGCTAATCTCATATGGATACAGTCTAAGATTAGTTTTATAAACATAACGGGTTATTAGAAACATGATTGGAGGTGTTATGATGGCAGTTAAGGTTTGGAGATGTATAATCTGCGGTGATGGTTACATAGGTGAAGATAAACCAAAACAGTGCCCTTTCTGTGGTGCTAAGTACATGATTCTTGCTAAGGACTGGAAACCTTTGGAGGGTCTTGATATGCCTATAAAGGATTTCACAGAGAAATCTAAGGAGAATGTTAAGGCTGCCTTGCAGTTGGAGATAAGCAACTCTTCTTTCTATGCCTGCGCTTCTAGGGGCTGTAGGGATGTTGAGGGTAAGGCCATGTTCAAAGCCTTGTCAAAGGTTGAGGCTGAGCATGCTGCTATCTGGAAGAAGGTTTTGCAGCTTTCCGGTGTTGAGATTCCTGAATCAACCTCATGCCCTTCTGATTACTTGGGCCAGTTGCATGAGTCGCATGACCGTGAGAGTCACGCAATTGAGAGTTACACGAAGTTCGGTGCTGAGGCTGTTGAGCCTAGGCTTAAGCAGCTTTTCAAGGCTGTTGTTGAGGTTGAGACAGACCATCTCGGTTTGAGTGAAGAGAGGATGACATAGCATTTTCTTCTCAGCAAAATTTATATATCTCCACTTGTTTTTTCTCTTTTCATGTCCGATAGGTTTGAGAAGGCATACAACAAGCTGAGGGAGAAATACAAGCAGCTTCCT
Source organism: archaeon (assembly GCA_043808805.1). Lineage (GTDB taxonomy): Archaea > Nanobdellota > Nanobdellia > SCGC-AAA011-G17 > VGLX01 > JAWABC01. The sequence continues at coordinate 25,786 of JAZDEN010000043.1, forward strand.
GATTTTAAGAAGATAGACTCGGATTTTGAGTTCAGCTCAATTAAGGATGAGGATATCAATGAGCGTTTTCTCAGCAGGATTATCAAGAGGAGGATCTATGACAGGATTCATTATTTCAATGGAGGTCTTCTTGGTGTGATCAGTCCGCAGGCTCCTAGCATCATTATTGCTCATGAGAATAAGTTTCTGACGAATAAGGACCGTGAGGAGGCGATGTCTGTTGTTAGGGTATTAATGCATGTTGAGCGCGAATACCTCATTTCTGAAACTAAGCCTGATGAGAAGCGTGACGTTAATCTGATAATGGCAAGCATAAATGTCTGGAATGGGTCTCAGCCTGTTGTTGAGCGTATTCTCACGATTATGAGGGATTCCTGGGGTAAGAAAGAGGATTTTAAGATAGAGGATTACTTCGGATGAGGATTCTGCTTTTTGGTCCTGCGGCATCTGGTAAGGGAACTTATGCAGATATGCTTTCCAAGGACCTTAAGGTCCCTCACATTTCCATGGGTGAGTTGTTGAGGCAGTTTGCTGAGAAGTCCGATTATGGTAAGGAGCTTAAAGAGAGGTTTTGGGGTAAGGGTCTTCTTGTTCCCGATGACATCACGATAGATATCTTAAGCCAGAGTCTTGGTAAGAAGGGTTTCATTCTTGAGGGTTTTCCCAGAGATTTAAACCAGGCCCAGCTTCTTGACAGGATAGTTAAGGTTGACCACGCTGTTTACCTTAAGATTTCTGAGGACACCATAATTAAAAGGATTTCTGGCAGGCTTCAGTGCCCTAAGTGCGGTGCTGTTTACAACAAGTTTTCAAATCCTCCCAAGAAGGATTCCGTCTGTGACAATGACGGCACTAAGCTTTACGTCAGGCCTGATGATAAGGACGTAAAGGCCATCAAGGAGCGTCTTAAGATTTTTCATGAATCAACCATGCCTGTCATAGAGCATTACAAGAGAAAGGGTGTCCTTCGTGAGGTTGATGGTGAGCCAGAAATAGAAATTGTTTACAAGTCAATTCTTAGGATTATCCGCCCGAGATCACGGAAATAATCTTTACCTCATCTTTTTCTGTTAGTTTTGTGTCGTCTGTTACCAGTTCGTTGTTCTTCGCGACTATGACCGTTACAGGGTTTATCTTAAGTTTCCCAAGTAGTTCTTTCACTGTTCCTGCTTTTATTTTTATTTCCTTGTCCTCTCGCTCTATGAAAACTTTCATTTTTTGAAAATTAAAAATAAAAATAGAAAAAAGAGTATTTATAAGTTTGTATTGGTTAGTATCTCAACAGGTGTTTCTGTTGGTCTTACCTTTGAGTTCATAGCGATTATGTACTTGACGCTTGTTTTTTCTGCGGCGCTAACTATGTCCGGTGTTACTGTTCCGTCAAACACTACTGCATAGACTGACTTCAGGCTTCTTATCGTGCTCGTCAACTCTATTGTTGGGACCTTTCCCAGAATGTTTAGTTTCTGGTCGAGGATGTATGCCCCTCTAGTTCCCATTAGGTCGTCAAGCATCTTCTTGAATGCCTCTGCCTGTGGTTTGGCCAGTGTGCTCAGCGTGCTTGATGGTTGTGCTGGTATGCTGTTTGTGGTCGTTGTTGTTCTCCTGGCTGGCATCACTTGTTGCTGGGTCATTGTCCTCTGTGGCCTCTTCATTCCGTTGCCGTTCTCTTCCGGCTTTATGTCCATCTTGACCTGTTCCAGTGCTACCCTGCTTCTTAGTGCCTTGTGGATCTCCTTCTTTGTGAGTTCTTCCACTTCTTTTCCGTCAGGTGCTTTTGCTATGAAGTCTACGTCTGTTGTTGATGTTATCTCCTTTATGATGAGGTCTCCGCCTCTGTCTCCGTCTACGAATAGGGTTAGCACTTTTTTCCTTCCCAGCTCGTTTACCGTTTCAGGTACGCTTGTTCCGTTCAGGGCTATTGCGTTCTTTATCCCGTGTTTTAGCAGGTTTAGGACGTCTGCCCTTCCCTCAACTACGATTATGTCGTCAGATTCATCTATCATAGGTCCTGCTGGCAATGCATCCTTTCCGTATTCTGTGATTTCCATCATCCTTACTGAGTGTGCTACCTCGTCTGTTATTTCCTGTGAGTCAGGCAAGACATTGCTTGTCAGGTCCTTTAGAAGTTCTTTTGCTCTCTCAACAACGAAGGTTCTTTTTGATATCCTTACGTCTTCTATCTTCTCTACCTTTACTTTTGAGTTGCACGGTCCTATTCTTTGTATGGTTTCCAGTGCTGCAGCCACGATTGCTGTTTCTGCCTTGTCTAGGCTGCTTGGTATTATTATGGCCCCAGATGTCTTTCCGGCTCTTGTCTCTGTTTTGACCTCTATTCTGCCTATCCTTCCGGATCTTTGCAGCTCCCTTAATTCTAGGTCTGCTCCTAGCAATCCCTCTGTCTGGCCGAATATGGCTCCTATTACGTCCGGCCTGTCTACCACACCTTCAATTTGGATTTGACTGTGAACTATGTATTTAGCCGAAACTGGGCTTATCTTTCCCATTTTCAATTCCCCCTTTGATATTTTAATAGAACAAGACCTTTTAAGGCTAAAAAGCTATTATTTAGGCGTTTTCAGCCCTATTACTAATCTTATGAACATGATTTGGTAATTTTGCTCTCACGAAATTAATGATGATAAGCAAGGTTGCCTTGTTCTATGTTATTATGGTTTTATCGCCCGCGACACTAACTCCCAAGCTCATTGCTCTGGCAAGCGCCGTACTCCATTGGGTATTCCCTATGGCGGGCTTATTATGCGTATTAACTATTATAATATATAAAGCTTTCGCTTTACCTTTATCTTCCCCTTTTTTGGTAGAACTCGGCCTTTGGTTTTGTCTTCCTCGTGGCCAGGTATTTCTTCCCGCACAGGGGGCAGTGGTGCTTTAGGTCAGAACCTCTCAATATAAATCCTTTGTTGCAGTATCCGCACGTCACTCTCATGTCTCTGGTTTTCATCTTTTTTAAAAAATGTGAAAGGAGGACCTTTCAGCCCTCATCATCATAATCTCCATAGTCCCCTTCTTCTCCGCCGTCATCTCCACCGTCAGAATCTCCATCATCTGTATCGTCGTCCTCATCCGTATCCTCATCATATTGGTCCCAATCTTCCATTTTTGGCTACCTCCTTTTTTAGGCTTGTCTATATTGGACTGTTTTTATATAAATATTTTTCGTGACCATTTTAGGTAAATAAAAAAAGAAAAAGGTTTAGAAATACCTCTTTATCTTGTTCAGAGCTTTTCCTGCCTCATGTTTTGTTCCTAGTCCGAAGCTGAGTCCTATTGCTAGGGCAAAGCCAAGTCCGAGGGACGCTACAATTATCAGGAATGTGTTCGTCAGTATGGAAACGTTTATTCCTATCTGCTCCAGCGCAATCAGCGTTACTATCACTATTATCACTACGTATGCGATACCTGCAAGTGTCTTTGCTCCTGCCATCTCTGCATGCTGCCTTATCTTCATCGATACGTAATGTGCAACGAACAGTCCAAATATCAGGACTAGCGCTCCTGCTATTATGTTCGGTACCCAAAGTACGAATTGTCTTAAGATTAGGCTTAGCGTTCCCAGTTCTACCACGTCGACTGCTGTGCTCAAGAATATTAGGAAGATATACCACTTGGTTATCTCTCCGAACACTGATGATAGTTTTATGTTTCCTACCGCTTTTGTCAGTTTTGCCTTCTCGATCTGCCTTTCGAGTCCTACCTTGATTAGCAGTAGTCTTACCCCATGCCCAAGCACGTAGGCTATCACATAACCAATGAGTACTATCAGGATTGCTACTATCAATCCAGGCAGAAGATTAACGAGTCCTTGCCACAGACTCACAATAGGGTCTGTTAAGGACATTCCAGTGTTTTGTAAAAATTCCCAGGCCATTCTAGCCAGTCACCTCCTTTTTTGATTATGTATTATCAAATCTATATCTTTAAAAACATTTTTAACTACTTTTAAAATGTGAATTATTATGGAAAGTTATTTATAATTTCAAAAACTTCTTCTGCTTATGCCTGTTCGTAAGCCTGTTGTTGCTGGTCAGTTTTATGAGTCTGAACCAAAAATGCTTAATCTTCAGCTTAATTCTTGCTTCACCTCCAAGTTCGGTCCGGGCTCTCTTCCCTCTTCTAAGAAGTCCGGTCGTGTTTTTGGCTGTGTTTGTCCCCATGCTGGTTACCAGTTCTCTGGTCCTGCTGCTGCCTTTTCATATAAGGCCTTGGCAGAATCCGAGTTTCCTTCCACCTTTGTTGTTCTCGCTCCCAATCACACGGGTTACGGTTCTGATGTCTCAACCCTTTCTGATGACTGGGAAACACCTCTTGGGGTTGTTAAGGCTGACAAAAAATTTATTTCAAGTTTGATGGACAGGTGTGATTTTGTTGTTGAGGATCCTTCTGCTCACATGTATGAGCATTCGATTGAGGTTCAGCTTCCTTTTCTGCAGTTTATTTCTGGAAAGCATGCTAAGGACTTGAGGTTTGTTCCCATAGTTTTGGGTTCAAGCATTGAGACGTTGAGGAGGCTTGGTGAGGCTCTTGCGTCTATTGATAAGGATGCTTGTTTTGTTGCTTCTTCTGATTTCACTCATTATGGTCATTCTTATGGCTATCTTCCTTTCAGGGATGATCAGAAGGTTAACATGTACAGGATGGATAAGGCTGCTATTGATTCTGTTGTTTCTCTTGATGTTGATTCTTTTGTTGCTCATATAAAGAGGGTTAAGGCGACCATATGTGGTTATGCTCCGATTATTACCACTATGTTTGCTGTTAAGTCTCTTGGTTGTAAGAGGGGTAGGCTGTTGAAGTATTACACCTCTGGCGACGTTGTTAATGATTACTCGAGCGCTGTTGGTTATGCCTCGATTGTTTTTGTTTGATTGTTTTTTGAGGATATTTTTTGTTACTACTTTCGAATTTTAGTAAATATTTAATAAGTAGTTGGGGTTTTTTTAGTTCATATGGCTAATCTTCCGTTAATAGAGTTCAAAAACATAACAAAAAAATTTGGTGATAAGGTTGTTCTCAACGGTATCGACCTCGAGATTTCTTATGGGGAGCGTTTTGGTGTTATTGGTGTTAGCGGTTCTGGTAAGACCACTCTTCTTAACATCTTGATTGGTTTCTTGAATCCCAACACAGGCAACATTTTTTATCAGTCGCATGACATTGTCAGGGACAGGGCTAACATCAGGAGGACTTTTGGCTTTGCGACGCAGGACGGTTCTTTCTACACTAAGTTGACTGTTAAGGAGAATCTTGATTATTTTGGTAAGCTGTATGAGATGGCTAACTCAGATATTAATAAGAGGGCTGATGGCTTGCTGAAGTTGGTTGGTTTGTATCAGGCTAAGGATGTCCTTGCAGAAAACTTGTCTAAGGGTATGCAGCGTCGTCTAGACATTGCTTGTGCGCTTATTCACGACCCGAAGGTTTTGATTCTCGACGAGCCAACCGAGGATTTGGATCCTATGCTTAGGAAGGACGTGTTGTTGCTGATTAAGAAGATTAATGAGCGCGGCACAACTGTTATTATTACTTCTCACTTGTTGACAGAGGTTGAGGCAATCTGCACAAAGATTGCTATACTCCATGAAGGTAAGATAATAGAGACAGGTGCCACTGAGCAGCTTAAGGGGCGTTACTACAAGAACGAGGAAATCCACCTTCAGACCTCTCCAGGTAATTATGAGAAGATGGCCAGGAGGCTTAGGAAGATTGACATTGACAGCATAGATATTAAGGAGCATAAGATGGTTGTTTACACCCCCCAGGCAGAGAAGGTGTTGCACCAGATACTCCATGTTATTGAAGAGTCTAAAGAGCACTTGGTTGATGTCGCTGTTAATAAACCTACACTTGAGGAAGTATTTGAGAAGTTGACAAAGAGGTAAAAGTGTTTGATAATGTAAAAAGGGCTATTCAAGCCTACAAGGGTTCAGGAGATGCTGATAATCGAAAGAGTGTCAAGAAGGTTGAACCTAAGGTTAAGGAGGTTAAGCCTCAGCCTAAGCCAATTCCTAAGGAAGTGTATGATGATTCTCCGAAGTTGAATCAGATGGATAAGGTATCAACCCTAAGGCTTTCAGTACTTGCAAGGTTAATTGCCATGGTTAAGAAGGATTTGAAGATAGTTTTGAGGTCTAAGAGTTCTTCTCTGATAATTATATTTGGTCCATTGCTGATTGTTTTTCTTGTGGGGATGGCTTTCAACACTTCGTCCCTCTATGATTTGAGAATTGCAACATATTCCCCATCATATTCCGCTCTAACAAACTCTATTATTTCTGACTTGAAGGATCAGCAATATAACACGATCACTGTTGATTCTGAAGCTGATTGTGTGGAAGGTGTGAAGCTTGGCACATACCATGTTTGTGCAGTATTCCCCCAGAATATGGAGGTAAGCAATGAAGCCACCAATCTTATCAAATTTTATGTTGATGAGTCGCGTATGAACCTAGCCTTCCTAATATCAAGCACTGTTTCTTCTAAGGTCTCTGCAAGGGCCGCGAATATAAGTATGGGTTTGACCTCTGATTTGTTGACAACCATCGAGACCACAAAGAATGAGTTGAGTGAGAAGAAATCAGTTGTTTCTGAACTTATAACAAGCTCTAATGACAAGTCCCTGAAGGTTAAGACAGTTGAAGAAAACCTAAATTCCATTGATTTGGAGTACAATCTAAGCGATCTTAACATAAGCGCTGTTGATAAGGCAGTCTTGGATGTTCAGAATGATTTGAACCTGAGTGAAACTGTGTTTGAAGATATTAACAAGGCTATTAACAACCTAAAGGAGGGCGTTAACAACCTTATTGATAAGATGAATAATGTGATACAAGTTCGTGAGAACTCTGTAAATGACTTAGCAGTCGTAAGGGAAGGCATACAGTCTGATGTGGGTAAAATAAATAATGTTAAGAGCTCCATGGAGTCTTTGGTTGCAGGTATTGAAGGTATTAAAGTAACCAAGGCAGAGACCATAGTTAGCCCGGTTAAAACGGATATACTTACTGTTACAGGTAAGAAAACCCACCTCAGTTATTTGTTCCCTACTCTTGTTGTTTTGATAATTATGTTTATATGCATATTATTGGCCTCAACTATAACTGTTCGCGAGAAGGTTGCAAAGGCCTACTTCCGCAACTTCATAACCCCCACCAACGACATAATGTTCATGATAGGCGGATACCTAACTAATATCTTTGTTGTCGGTTTGCAGCTTTTTGTTTTGTTCTTGGCTGCTTCTTACTTCTTTAAAGGGGCTCTTTTTGCTGTTTTTGGTCCTCTTGTTTTGGTTTTGCTTATCGTAAGCACAGTGTTCATACTTATTGGTATGTTTATTGGTTTCATGTTTAAGTCAGAGGAGACTTCAACCTTGGGCGCTATTTCCGTAGGTTCTTTACTTTTGTTCTTCTCTAACGCTATCCTGCCTATAGAAACACTACCTTCTTACATTAGCGGGATTGCTAAGTACAACCCCTTTGTTATTAGTGAGAGTATTTTGAAGAAGATACTCTTGTTCAATTCGAGCCTTCAGCTTGTTTCTGTTCAGATTTACATGTTGGTTTGTTTTGTTATGATATTCTTTGTTCTGGCTTTTGTGGCTAGAGAGCTTACAAAGAGAAGGTATGGCTGATTTCTTTCAGCACAAACGTAAAAAAATGTTATAAAACCGTAGGCAGAATACCCACAAATTTATTTGTGGGATGAATGCCGTGCCTCTTTCCAGCGTTTGTGCAAGAGGCAGAAGCGGTAAAAACGTTTAATATATCTTTTTGTCTATCTTAGTTAAAAAAGGTGGACTTAATAAAGAAGGTATTTTTAATATGATTAAAGGGTGAAAGATGGCAACTCAATCGTATTTATCATCATTATTGGGAATTGCAGAGAGTATCTCAGCGGGAACTCTGAAATTATTAGATGCTATCAGTAAACCTAAATTAAAAATAGCTTTGATTAGTTATTACTATCAAAAACCAACTATCTCTGGAGTTGGGATTCATGTCCAAAATTTAGCAAAATATTTAGTAAAGTACAATTGCGAGGTCCATATATTCTGTCATGGTGATGAAGATAGTTTTTACAAAGACAATGGGGTAATTATCCATACTATTGGGAAGATTTTAACTTCAGTTAGTGATACCTCTTCTAAAAAAAGATTAGAATATGATATTTTTGAATCTGAAGTTGTAAAAGAGATAATAAGAGAAAATTCAAGGAGAAGATTTGATATAATTCACACTCACGGGGCTCTTACAAAGGCAGCATTTATATTAAGAAAAGTATACAATATAAAATGGATTCATACCTTTCACGCAATAGAGAGGTTAAGAATTAAAAAACTAAGCAACGAAGAGAAACAATTTGAAGACCTTATCTCATGGATAGAGCATACAGTTAATTATTGTGATGGTTCTATCTTTGTTTCAAATGACTTACTAAAAGAAGGAGCAAAAACTTATAACCTCAAATCGAAAATAATTATTCTAAATGGAGTAGACTTGCAATTATTTGATTATTATCCTATAACAAAAAAGAATGTCTTGTTTATAGGAAGATTTAGCAAAGATAAAGGAATAGACATTCTTTCAGAACTTATTCCTAAGATAATGTCTGTAAAAGATGCTACATTCACTTTAGTTTGTCCCGGTAGTCCAGTTCATGGAGAATTGAAAGAAATAAGAGAATCTATACAAAAAATGCAGGACAAGTATGGGGAAAGACTAAAGATAATAGATAAACCTCAAGACCAACAAATTCTTAAAGACCTCTATCGAAATTGCCAAGTTTATATTCAACCCTCAAAATATGAATCTTTTGGATTGTGCATTTTAGAAGCAATGGCTACCGGAAGACCAGTAGTAGCATTTAAAGTAGGAGGAATCCCTGAAGTGATTGGAGATTCTGGGTTTGCCTTGACAAATATAGAAGGGTTTATTTATAAAGTAAAAGAGCTATTAGAAAATAAGAAGGAGTGTATTATGATAGGAAAAAAAGCAAATAAAAGAGCAAAAAACTTTGATTGGAATTTAATAGTACAAAAGACAATAAAATATTATGAAGCGGTGAAAAAATGAACGGGGATATTATATATCCATCATTATTGATAATCTTAGGTGTTCTGTTATCTTCAATAGTAATCATAGTTCTTACAAGATTTTTTAATAGAATTATAAGGTTATTTGAACTTTACCCAGAATCAAGAGGAGTATTGAATATTTCCTTAAAGTTTATATCATTGTTCGCAGGATTAATCATATTCTTAATATTTTCTAGGTGGGCATTTCGCATGTGGGGTTTAGAATTTACGACAAAGATTATAGAGGATGTTATAAATGCTTCTCCGAAATACATTTTAGCATTGCTCATTATCCTTTGCGGTTTTTATGTTTCAAGAATAATTAGAGAAAGGTCAAAAGATTATAACTTTGAGTTCAAAAATAGAATGCTTCTTGTTATAGATTTCATTGTCCACATGACTTTTATATTTACTGCTTTATATTCCATAGGAGTAAATATGCTCTTCTTTTTAGAATTCTATAAAGTTATACTTTGGATTATTGGTGCTATTGTTGTTTTAGTTATCAGCATGACTATCGGCATACCTCTTGGAATAAGCATATATGAAAAGATGCAAAAAGAGAGAAAGTTGCATAAAAAATCAAAATAACATACTCAAATTTTTTAAAATGGAAAAAAGAGGACTGACTGAAAGAGAAGCTAAAAAAAAGCTTGAGCAATATGGCTCCAATGAAATTAAGGAGAGTTTAGTAATATCTCCAATTAAAATACTTTTTAGGCAAATCAAGAAGAACTATATTATCTACTTGCTCTTTGTTGCAGTAATTTTATCTTTCATTGTTGGAAAGTCGATAACTGCTTATGCTATATCAGCAGTTATTTTCGTTATTATTTTTATAGGATTTATTCAAGAATACAGGGCAGAAAAAGCAATTAAATCACTAAGAGGAATGTTAATGCC
>JAZDEN010000044.1:0-4785 GCA_043808805.1 archaeon
TACCCAAACATCCTAAGATGCTACGTACAATCATATGACCTGAAAAAAATACCACAGCTACCAGACTCCTCAGAATTCACGAGACTAGGCGACGGAGTCTTCGAAGCAAGAAGATACAACGAAGGATTCCAAATCAGGAGCATGTCCACCTCTTTTTTCAAAACATTCAGCCTATCAACATTCTCAAAGGAAGAATACGAGACGATAAAAAAACACCTATGACAGCCGAAGACAAAAATTATGGGGCCCGAATCTTCTCCGAGGGCATGTACGTGGAAAAAGAATCAACGCTATACCTGAGCAAATCAAAAACAAAAGAAGAGATAACACCAGAAAACAAACCAAGGCTGTTCTCAATACACATAAACGAAATAGCAAAAGTGGAAAAAAGAAACTGGTTCGGAAAAATAGCATTCCTTGAAATAAAAAAGGGAATAAGGGCAAGACAAACACTAGGTGGGGGACTCGAATTCAAGGTAGACCCGGGACCAGGATTAACATTCGAACTATTCAACCTCTCAAAGGAAGAGTACAAAATACTTAAAAACTACACAGCACTACAAAAATGAATATGCCAAAAACTGAACCTAATGCGATAGCATTTGGGGAAGGACTGCTAAGAATCCTAGAGGAAAAAGATTCCCCAATCAAGAGCAGACTGGAATTCGGAAAATCAAAAACAGGCTCCCAGCTTGGATACCCATACATAGTATTCCTTGAAGACCTGAGAAAACTAAAACAATACACATTCCCCTGGAGATTCAAGAGGATAAACGACTATACAATGGCAAGAAGAACACTAAGCCTGGGGCTACAAGTCATGAGAACAGCAGGCACACAAAAAATATTCAGAGACACGGCAACATTCTCAAGAAAGGAATACAGGACAATAGAAGGATACCTGTAACCAACCATAAGATTTAATAAAAACCAAAGATTCTGAAAGAATATGGGTATGGTATTAAGATTCATACAAAGAAAAGAAATAAGATTCAGGGAAGGACTCCTACACCTGGTTGACAGGGAAACAAAAAACCACAAAAGAATATTAGAGTTCGGAAAAAACAGCGAAGACAGGCATGAGATAGGGACGTCAGAGCTGAATATAATAAAAAAATATTTCTACCCACTGAAATTCAAAGAAATAACCCCTTATCTATATGCAAGAAGAACGATAACAGGCGGGCTGCAACTATGGCTGAAAAGACCCATGTCAAGATACTTCGCAGTCAAGCAATACGCTGACCTATTCACATTCACAAGAAAAGAATACAAAACGATAGAACAATACATCTAAGCCGTATACCTGCTGAAATAAGCCTTCTCTTTTTGGTAGTCTGCATGGGCAGCCATAAAACTCTCCGTAACAATCATAGTCCTGAAACCGTTAGGCATCCCAGGAAGAGACTTTATGATCATAGTCGTGTAACCATCCTGACTCTTCATGATTTCAGTAGCAAGGCGCTTATAGTCCTTACCCCAATCCTCACTCTTCACAATCTTTATCTCAGCAGGGGAACTCTCTATCTCAATCTTAGGGGTGGAAGGATCGTTGCTGGCAACCTTAAACACCTTAAAACTGGCAGTGTAAGTCTTCAGGCTTTTATCATCAACCTCAAATATCTTAAGATTGGTATTCCTGGCATCACCAAGTATGCCAATGTTAACACCCTCAGGCACCTTCTCATAAAAATCCATAATGTTCTTCTGCAAGCTGGCCTGCCTCAAAACATCATAAAACTTGTCACGCGTCCACTTCATCAGAAGAAGGGAATAAGGCTTCTTATCATTAATTATAGCATCAGCCATCCTCTTAAGAGGACCTTCCTTAACAACCAACTCCTCTTCTTTAGGATCCATACCCAACAAAACTATCCTCTCTACCTCACCGAATGAATCATCTATCAACTTCCTGGTTTTCTTAGGAAGATAACTGAGAGTGTTTTCAGGATCATTCTTGATTGATTCAAAAACCTTCATATCCCCATACCTTTTACTGACAAACCTCCTAGCAGCACTACCTACAACCCTGCCAATGTAAGCAGTAGGCATAGAAAATACCATAGACTGCAATACCAGAGCATCAGTCACCACGCTAGTAACAAGGGAGTAACCCATAGAAGTAATAGCAGGGAGGGTGAGCTTGCTATGCCTCTCAAAATCACGAGTCTTCTCCAGGATATAATCATTGACACCTAAATCTCTCAACTCTTTCCCTGAAAAATTATCCGCAGCAGCCGTGAACATCTCACCAGTCTTCTCACAAGCGCCAGAGGCACCCACACCAAAACCTACAACAAGGCCGCATGCAGCATCCCTAACAATATCAGACAGCTCCATAAAGTTTAGAGCTAAAGGCCTTTGTTTAAAAACCTTTCCTTATTGGTAAATGCATCATATTGTTTTTACCACAACAAACATTAAAAAACATCACAACAAAGCGTTATCATGGATAAAGGGCGTTTAAGAACGAAAAAGAAAATCAATTTTATGGACCTAGTGAGACCAGAAACACTCAGCCCTTACATGTCCTGGATCGGACCACAGGAAGCATTCGGGGTCTTCCAATGGATGGTAAAAGAGGGGGAAGGAGTCAAAGGAGTGTACGAAGCACTTTCAGGCCAACCGACATGCGTCAACTTCTCAAGAGTCAATCCTTTCTCATCTAACTGGAGAAAAGAAACGGTAGAAAGATTCAGATGCCTCCTTCTTTCGAACTATTGCTCAAATAAAACAGAAGAGTGGAAAATGGAAAACGGCATATCAATAACAGAATCAAAAATAATCCACTTCCCACATTACACACCTGAAACATACGTCTGGATGTCAAACTCAGATTTAGAAAAACTCATCGATGACACGTTCAAGGTAAAAGACAAGGTAACAGTTAAAAAATACAACGAATGCCACCCAAGAGCAGTCTGCGCCTACAACCTAAGATTAAGAGTAGAGCCCACAATGTTCAGCCTGGACCTAGTCTATGGATATACACGTGACAGAAGCTCAGCATGGGATAAAAGATTCGCCTCAAAAGAAGGAGAACCCTTCCTAGACTTCATGGAAAGAGCAAGCGAGCATTACCAAAGAACACTGAAGACAAAATAGACTTCTTACCAACAAAAAATCTTATAAACCCACAGAATCAGGTGAAAAACATGAGCATAGAAACACGCATCAAACTAAAAGAAGGACTTTTATGGATTGATGAAAAAAGTACACATGAACGAGGCAACCACATAATATACGGAAGATGCAAATTATCAGGCACCAACTACTACCACTACACATTACTCCTATCTGATCTCAAGAAACTGGAAAATTTCAGATTCCCATGGATATTCAGAGATGTTGACGGACACAATTATGCGAGAATAACATTAAGTTCCGGACTACAACTCGTGAGGAAAAAAGAATACGCTAAAAAAACCAGGAACATCACAAAAAAAGCAACATTCTCAAAAGAAGAATATGAAATAATAAGGCAATACCTTTAAGGGAACAATTTCTTATTCTCAAGGCTCTTCAAGAACTCAAACTCCCTGTCAACATCTTTTTGCAGAAGATCAATCTCCTCATTCTTCAGATTCTTGAAACGACCCTGCAACTTAAGATATTCAGAAACAGGCTTCGGCTTCTCCATATGCTTGTTAAGGATGAAAAGACCCTTATCAACCTCATAAAGAGGGGAGAAATTAGTCTCAACAGCAAGCTTGGCAATGCTAACAGTCAGGCCAGGAGTAAACTTCCAACCAAGAGTGCAAGGAGCAAACAACTGGATGTAAGAAGGACCATCAACAGACAAAGCCTTCTTGACTTTCCTGTATAAATCCTGAGGGAAAGCGATGCTGGCAGTGGCCATGTAAGGCAGACGATGGGCAGCAATTATGAAAGGCAATGGTTTTTTTCTTTCTATCTTACCATGAATTTTGGAACCATAAGGTGTAGTAGTCGTTGAAGAGAATTTAGGAGTTGAACCTGAACGCTGATTACCAGTATTCTGATAACCCTCATTGTCATAACATACATAACAGACCTTGTGACCACGCTCAATCATTCCCGACAAAGCCTGTAGACCAATATCAAAAGTGCCACCATCACCGGCAATAGCAAGAACATTAACATCTTTCTTACCTAAGTGTTTTAGAGCAGCCTCGATACCAGAGGCGGTAGCGGCAGTGTTCTCAAAAGCGTTATGAATCACAGGGACTAAAAAAGAAGATTGGGGGTAAGGGGTAGTAACCACTTCCATACAACCAGTACCAATAGTAACAATAGTATTCTTACCAGCGGCTTTTAGTAATAGCCTCATGCCTAACATGGGACCGCAGCCCGAGCAACTACGGGAACCTTGCGCTATCAATTCCTCTTCTGGCAATCCGAGAATCATAACAACCACTCCACCTTACCGTTAAACTCAATTATAGACCTGAAAATATGTTTTGGAGTTATATCAGCACCACCAAGGCCAATTATGTAACCCTTAACCTTCTTATCAGGAAGCAAAGCCTTAACCTCAGAAGCCAGGGCACCTTCATTACCAAGAGAAATGTTACGATCAAAAACAATTAAACCTTTAATGTTAGCAACAGCCTTGATAATCTCCTCCTTCGGGAAAGGCCTGTAAGTCCTAATCCTAATAACACCAACCTTCTGGCCCTGCCTCCTCAACTCATCAACAACAAACTTTACAGTACCAAACAGAGAACCCATACAGACGAAAGCAAACTCAGCATCACTAATTTTATATTCCTCAATAAGACCATCACCGTAAGAACGGTCAAAGAA
>JAZDEN010000045.1:0-29786 GCA_043808805.1 archaeon
GCGATCATCTCGACCTACCTGAAGCCGTGGGAAATCGGGATTCTGCAGGTCCGGTTTGGAGGAAATGAGGGATTCCAGGAGAAGGCCTATGAGGGCGGCAGAAGGTACTTCATCATGCCTTTCAGGGATACTATGCATGCCGTGCCTGTTAATCTCAGGTACGTCGCGATTAGGACTGAATTGCGAGAGATAAAGAATGAAGGGAAAGAGGCGAAGGTTAAGGGGGGGAGTCATTTCGAATATGTCTCCGGGACCGGCCTTGAAGTACCGACTGCAGATGGTTCTATCGTATCCAGCGACGTTACCGTGATTTATCAGGTTTTCAAAAAAACTGAATACGATAGTGCAAAAAAACTGGTGCATGGCGGGCCGCTTCAGCTTTTTGGTGAGGCTGGAACAGATCCCGACAACTGGGACAAGTTAATAAGGCAGACCGTTGAAGACCGGTGCAAGAGGGCTTTGGGTTCTTTGAAGACTGACGACTACTACAATGCTCCTATGCGTGAGCAGAAAGCCCTCCTTGCAAAGAAACTACTCAATGAGGGATTTACGGATGAGAAAGGTACCCACAGGAAGGGGTGGCATGAACTGGGTGTTAACATAGTGGCTGTTTTGGTAAAGGCTTACTATTACACTCCCGTAATCGACCATGCCGTTGGTCAAAAGAATTTGCAGATTCAGGAAAAGGCCTTGAATGATGCAAAGGAGAGGTTATCTACAAACCTGGCAGAAGTGGCAAGGGTTTCTGCAGAGGGTGATGCTCTCATTGAAACAAAGAGGATAGAAGGGGAATCTCAATCCCAAGTCCTGATTTCTCAAGCAGAGAGTTATAAGAACAAGCAGGAATCCCAGGGTGATCTGTTGGTTAAGAATGCCTATGCGGAGAAAGACAAATTGAAGGCATTAGCGCTTGAAGGAGCTCAAAGCTCAGCACTTTATGTGGCACGGGAGCTCGCTCCTCTGACAGGAATGCTCAAGGGTGGTGTGGTTACGGGCATAAATCCTTTCGACCTCGGGGACTGGATTAATATGCTCTCAGGCAAGAAAACCACTACAAACCCCGAAAAAAAGAACTAAGAAAAAAAACACAAAAAACTAGAGGAGGTAGTTATGAATAAGAAATCCGTTGCGCAGCTGTTTGTTCTTGTCGTGATCGCGGTCAGTTTGTCCGGATTAACAGGGTGTGCGAAAAGCCTGAACTCCACAGAATATGCTGCGGTATACAAAAGGCTTCCCTGGAATTTGGGCGGCTATTCAGGGACCATAAAGCCGGGTTCATTCTTTGCTTATTCCCCCTTCTGGACCGATGTCTATGTGATTGACACAAAGGTCACGTCAATCTCTTATGCAGGAAGAGGGAAGGGTGACAACCCAAGCATAAACGATGCCATGAATACCAGGGCGTTTGACGGGAATGAAATATGGCTGGAGATCACAATCCAATATCACCGGAATCCCTTGAAGATTAGGGAGATCATCGAAGCCGTGGGTCATAAAGCGGCATACTCGGCTGAGGCTGTAGAGGCTTTTGCAAGGGGGAAGATAAGAGCCCATCTCGGAGAGCTTCTTACCGAACATTTCTATGACAATAAGTTGAGGTACGAGAAGATTGGAGATGTTGTGACTGACTTGAACAAGATCCTGGACCAGTATGGGCTGGTTGTCGATAACGTAATTCTCGACAACCATCGGTTCACCCCCACTTATCAGAGCATCATTGATGACGGGAAAAAAACTGACCAGGCAGCACAGGAAGCAAAGAACAACATTGAGACTGTGAGGTCTGATAAGAAGAGGGCGCTTCAGGACATGATCGCAAAAGTCAACAAGCAAGTCGAAGATGCTAAGGGAAAATACAAGCAGGCCCAATTTGCAGGTGATGCCTATGTCCAGCAAAAGAAAAACGAGGCTGAAGCCATTGTTGTGCAGGGCAAAAACGAGGCACAGGCGACGGTAAACCAGATTAATGCCCTGAAACAAGCCGGGTCAGACGCAGTTGTACGGCTGGTGATTGGAAAGGAGCTGATGAAATCCCAAGCGCCGTTCATACTCATCAATTCCGGTGATAACAAGAGCGGTCTCAATCTTACGAAGACAGACTACAATGACATGCTCGAGAAATTCGGTATCATCTCGTTTTCGAACGGCGACAAAAAGCAGGAACCCACAGCACCTCCTGCAAAGAAGTAGTCAACAGAACAGTAACCTAATCATCCTCACAGGGAGCCTTAATCATGCAGGCTCTCTGTGGGAAAGGAGTTATCCATGATACTTATCCTTTCGGCGGTCTCAACGATAGGCCTGGTTATAACACTCTACTTTTTGTACACCTCATGGCAGCGGACGAAGCAGACCAGGGATGAGTTGCAGCAGATCCGGGAGAAGTGGTTGTTTCAGAAGAATCTCGGATGGGGGATGGTTGTGATATCAGCTCTCAACCTTATCGACAGCGGATCCCCTTTTCCTTTTCCCTTTGTTGGTCAGCTCTCTGTTTATTTCTCAGTATTATGCATCATCATAGGGTGCATATTTCTTTACAGGTACTGGAAGCCTAAAGTCAGCGAGTATCTTGCCTTAGCTGAAAGGACCAAAGGTTACCTGACGAAGGTCGTGATAATGCGAAGGCTTGGCTTCTCTGAACCTTTGACAATAAGAACTCTGAGGCATATGATTCATTCTGGGGATGTTCTCGTTCTCAATCCCGACAAGGAGTACCTTTCAGAAATGATATTTCTTGTCCGGAGTTTCAGTGGGAGGCTTGAAAGGGAATCGGATAAACCCCCTGCCCAAAATTCCGACGATGATATTCGCGAGCAACATAGCCATATGACTGAGAGGGGTGTTGATGAAGTTAACCGTATGATTCTCGAAGGTACTCTTAACCTAGGAAGGTCTGGCAGACCTCTCTGAAAAGAAGGAAGGAGAAAGAAATGAAAAAGAAGGACGAGATTGTTGTAGATGCTCAGGTGGTGGGTACTGCTGTGCAGGCAATTTCGAAATGTACCTGCTGTGCTACTCCGTTTGATTTGAAAATCAGCGCCGCGGCACCTCAGTTCGCCCTGTGCCCGGCCACGAAGAAGATTTACCAGCTGCAGGAAGGTGCATTCGCACTCACATCATACGAATTGAAATCCAATCCGGATCGCATCGTAGATCCAAAATCCGGCAAAACCATATACCCCGAGGAACCCAGCTCGGATGAAATTCTCAGTGGGCTCAGGGATGAGGGAGAGAAGCCTGGTGACAAAAAGCCGGAAACAGGGGAGCGTGTGAATCTCGGCGACGCTGATTTCTACTAACAGAGGAGGTGCCATGGTAACTCATATGAAGATGGTTACGAACAGCCGTGGCGAGTGTGGAGTCAGAAGTTGGGAGGTTGATATCGGGAAGATTGAAGAGGTTTTCGACTGGGCCAACACCAAAGCCCGCGATGATCTGAACCTTGGGGAATACGAACTCAGGGAGATGGAAGAACATTTTCCCTACTTCATTTCTACCATAGCTTCTGGCGAATCCGTATTTTACTGTCCAGATTGCGGCAATCTAATCGTATGGAATAGGGGTCTTGAATGTGTTCAATGCCGCACGCTTTTCAACCCCCCTAGTAGGCCTGAACTTTCATTTATTGGTCAGATACCCTCCATAGTAGGCGAAGTGGACAATACAGGAAGGGTGATTGCTGATAAGTCCAGGCCGTTTTTCAAAAAGGTGTATGACAGACTGAGAAGTTCTGGGGATGATCATGTGTTGCGTAGGTACATCTGCTCCACAGAGCCAGCTGGTTCTGATTCCAACAAATTCTACTTTACACCTGTAGTGAAATGTTTCTACCCGAGCAATTGGCCGAGAAGCGCTCCTGTGATTGTTCTCGAACCAGAGTACTTCCAGGTTCTCAGAATAAAGACGGAGCACGTTTTTCCGACTACGTTCGGTGGGGGTTATAAGCTCTGTATCTACGCAAACTGGCCCCAAGTTTCAATGAGGGTGACGCTTCAGCAGCGTATCGTCCCTCGGATAATCATCGACCTCATGCTCGCGGACCTGAACTGCCTAGGCAAGTTGAACGTTGTGTTGGATCAGCTTGGTACTAACCTTCATAACGTGTACAACATTATCGGAAAGCCTCACAGTTCGGATAGGTTCAAGAGGGAGTATGAGAAATACGTAAGGTTTTAACCCTTGATGGAGGAGTGAGACCAAAAATCTCCTCCTCCAGAAAAGGAGGTCTAACAAAGATGGGAGGTGAGATCATGTCAGTGAGGGTTTATTTTTCTAAATCTGCATTCAAAAAAATTTCGTATGAGGTTTCCAGGTGGTATTATATTGGGATGGAAGCTGAGAATAAACCTTTTGAGAGTGTGGGCTTCCCCCTGTCCTTCATCGCTCTGGATTGTGATAAGTGTCCCGCTGATGTGATCAGCCTCCAGGACATAAGCTATTTGGTGATAACACATGTTGCCATACCTGATGATGAGATAAAGAACTATTCCCCTGCAAATGCCAACTTCAGAAAGAAAGGCGTTGACCTTGAGAAGGCTAGCGAGGATTTCATCAGGTATAAGGTTAACCCTATTATCAGCAGGTATCCCCTTTTGGAGATTGCTTCGCGGCTTCACAGTCACCCGTTTACCCATCATGCAAGACACTCTGCGGGTGATATGTGCACGATAATGAAAGATGAGATCAACATTAGGCAGAAGGCGTATAATGTTTCCTTCAGTTTTATCATGACGCCGTTGAGTTCTGATCCTTTGAGGTGGAAAATCTCGTGCTTTTCGGTTGATGTGTGGGGTGATGAGGAAGAGCACGATGTTATTATCGTAAGGGGTGATCATCCGGCTGTTGTCTCTGCTTTTGGGCAGCCGTATTATAAAGGTGGATGGGGTAAGTTTTGGGAAGAAGAGTTTGAGAGGTATTCAAGTAAGGTTTTCGTGAAGTGGAGCAAGCAGAGGCGCTCTCGGGGTTGGACTTCGTATTGGCTGATGAAGCCCGGTGAGGAAATAATTCTTTTCATCCCACCATTTTTCCCTGGGGACGATCCTGTTGTGTGGTTCTCAAACAACGGTCAGAAATGGGAGAGGATAAACCCTCTCTTTTGTAAGAGATGGTTGGATTACTTGATGGGTCTAGGAGGTTTCTATGGATAAGAAAATGACGGATTACATGAACCGCATCATTCCCGTTGTCGGTAATCATCTTCGTGGTAAGAGGATGGCTTTCATCAACCTGCAATTCACTCATCTTGTGGCGGAGGCCTTTGCCCGTTGCGGTGTTAATGATTTCCTGTTCATAGACTCTTCCTTTGTGGTGGAAGGTTCACAGATGTACATGTCGTATGGTGTTAATTACTTGAGGAAGAGTTGCGCTCAGGCTGTTCAGGATGTTTTCATGCAACACAACGGCTTTGAGACTGAATGGTCTTTTGTCTGCAAGCCATCAGCGACTTTTGAACAGTTGAAAAGTTTATCACCTGATATCATTGTTGCTGCTGGCACTGTCGGTGAATGCAAGGATTATGTTTCAATGGCTCGCAGCTTAATGATTCCTGCTGTGGTTTTCACATTCTTCAAGGGGAAGCAGGTTATGTGTCTCATCAGCATAATTGATGTGAAGTATGGGCTTGATTATAGCGTGCTTGATGAGCCAGTAGAAGACCTGAGCGGAGAACCTGAGCGTTTGGATTTCCTTGAGGGCTCTGATCTTGCTGCGAATTTTTCTAAGGCTGTGTTGCTGATGAACACCCCTTTTGGAAGGGAGGACATTTGGGAGATTGTCTACACCGAGCAGAGGAATAACATATTGAGGGGTAATGACTCGTGGCCTTGGTGGATTCTTTACGGGAGCAGGAAATCTTCTGATAGTATGTTGCAGCTGATTTCTGAGGATTCTTCAAGGCACATCATCACGCCATCCACTGATGAGAGACTTATGATCATCGGTCTCGGGACAGCATCCCTCCTGGCAGCTGAATCTATCAATTTTTATCGCAAACTGCTTCTGGTGGATTACAAGGATTTTACGATTTACAATCCTGTCCGTCAGCTTGCATCTACGTCTGACATTGGGAAGGGTAAGGCATTTGCAGTCCAGCAGATTCTGGCCGACAGGTTGCCTGGTGTTTTATCAGCTACATCTCTGACGGCAGAGGAGGGATTTGTTAGGACTTTTAGGAAGCAGGATTTTGAGATAACTGCCACGAGCCTTCAGCTTAAGGGGTGTGACAGGTCGTCGATTGATAGGTTTGAAAATATCCTTGACTATTTTAGGCCGACCGTTGTTGTTGTTGGCATGGGACAGACCCGTGACGATAATTATGTTGCAACTAAAATCCTGCGTGGGAGGGGTTTGCGGCATGTTGTGCCGGCTGCGTTCCCGTTGGCGACCCATTATAAGCACATAGTCGTTGACGGTTCTAACGGTCCTTGTTACAGTTGTTTGCAGGGGCGTCTCGTTGTTGATGCATACGGTGGTCCGGAGCTGACTGAGGAGCAGCGTGAGATGTTCTACGGTTCTGGCAGCTATGAGGAGTACACCCAGCCTGCAACGATTATGGAAACATGGCCCTCGGTTCATTCGGCTTTAAGGTTGTGTGTTCAACTATCGGTTGGGGAGAGGGAACAATGGTTTCGGAATTGTGTAGATAACAACCAGCTATGCTTCGTAGGTGCTAGTATTAGGATAAGGAGGGATGACTCATATTTGTATGGTGTGAGGCTACCAGGCCAGGTTGTTGTCTACTCAACTGATGAAATCCTTGATTTGGCAGTCACAGATGTCTGTCCTGATTGTGGCAGGAAGTATTCCAGGTGTTAAGATATAGTACCCTTTCCCTAGTTGGTTTGACCTCAAAATAAAATCCGGAAAGAAGGAGGTGGTGTTAGATGAAAAGAATCATCATGTTGCTCTTCGCTCTGCTTCTCCTTGCGGGGGAATTCACATTTACCGATGACGCGGACGCTGATGGGAGGAGACGTCGTCGCCGTTTCCATCGTCGTGGTCGTGCTTGCAGTTGCAGTTACACTCCTATCGATATGGTCAGTACCCATGACCCTCCATCAGTGAGGTGAGCCTGGCGCAGACAATTATCTGATGAGGCCTGTACGGTACGAGTTGTATAGGCCCTTTCAATCAAGGAAGGAGGTGGACTATGAACAAAAAAGGTTTTACTCTTATCGAGTTCCTTATCGTTATCGCAATTATAGGCATCCTTGCAGCTATTGCGATACCGATGTACAAGATGGAGGTTTTCAGGTTAAAAGTTGGTTCAGCCTTGGAGGTGAGCATACTCTGCGAGCAGACCAAGGATCCGGGCTTTACGATGTCTATCAGAAACAAGTGTGCTGTCTGGGATGCTATCAAAGGAAAGCTTAACCCTTACAATTCACTCAGGATAGATATCCGTGCAACCCCTTCCGATGAGGAGTTTACTGTTTTTGTTTTGTCTAAAGGGAGACAAGAGCTTGTTGGTCATTATTCCCTCACTAAGGAACCTGCTTACAGAGAATATGTGGACATTTCCGCAGTCTACCTGCCTGAGAAGTTGCCCGGCGGCAGGTACTCAGTACTCATTTACGAGCCCCCCACGAGCAGGAAGATTGGGGAGAAACAAGAAAGTGTTGATTATTCTGCTGCCGTTGTTAAATTCATCGAGAAGCTCCCAAGGCGCGACTTAACTTTACAGGGGGTTGATGGGAGGACTGTAAAGAAGGGAGAGGTCGAGGAGCTGATCCCTGTTAAATGAAACTTGAGGCTGTGACCAATTAAGTGTTCTTGCGGATGGGGTGTTGTTGCATCTTGAGGACAGCATCCCATCCTTTGCAAATTAGGAGGGGAAGATTAAAATATCGTCGAAGGAGGGTTTGTATGAAGCATTCAAACACCTTGAATTTTTTAATGTTCACTTACGCTCTTGTGATGGTCCTGGGTCTTGTAGCAGGGCCGAATTGGGATAAGATAGATCTAAGGGACCCAAGGTTTTTTAGTGGCACATTCATTCTTTGCTTCACTTGGGTTTGCTTGGTTATTGTAGTTTCAGTGCATGCTTGGAGGTTTATGGTGAACTCCAAGATTATCCTGTTTTGGATGATTACCTGCTCCGTGTTTTTTGGCGTGTTCTTGGCAAGAATGTTTGACAAGCTGGGTAGAGGCATACTGGATACTCTAGCGATAGTGTCATG
The DNA here is from genome assembly GCA_043808805.1 of archaeon. Taxonomy (GTDB): domain Archaea; phylum Nanobdellota; class Nanobdellia; order SCGC-AAA011-G17; family VGLX01; genus JAWABC01. Next base: position 8,178 of record JAZDEN010000045.1, read on the forward strand.
TGGTGTGATATTCCTGTTGATTCTTGCCCGTACTTTGAAAAATTTCCTGAAGGAAAGGAGTGATAGAATAAACAAAGGATAGGTAAATGGGAGGAGCTTTTGGGAGAGGCCTAAATGTTTCCTGCTTTAGGCTTCTTTTTTTGTCCTAATCTATTGTTTATCCAATATTATAATGTTTTTTTATTTATAATTATTCTGCAAAATATATCTTCCAGCAGTAGACATTCCGTCATCTGTGCTCTTATTCTTTATAAATTCTTAAAACAAAGTATCTTCCCAATGAAAAAGACTGGCATTACAAACCTCCCTCTGCATTATGGCTCCTGTCCAAGGTGGCTTTTTGGCAGGATGACCAAGCTGAGTTCTGCAATATCAGAAGCAATTGTCTATGAGTACGGTCAGGACGAGTTTATTAAAAGAATTTCAGACCCTTTCTTTTTTCAGGCCTTTAGTTGTGTTATTGGTTTTGATTGGCACTCTAGTGGTACGACTACTACGACTCTTGGTGCCTTGAAGGTTGCGTTGACAGAGAATGATATTGGGATAAAAGTGTGTGGTGGTAAGGGCAAGGTTTCTAGGAAGACTCCTTCTGAGATTGAGTTTAATTCTGATAAGATGAACATCTCCTCTCAAAAATCTTCTGCTTTGGTTTATGCTTCTAGGATGTCTGCAAAGGTTGATAGTGCCTTGATTCAGGATGGTTACAACATCTATGCCCATTTTTTTGTCTTCTCTGAGAAGGGTTCTTATTCTGTTATCCAGCAGGGGATGAATTCAAAAATTAGGTATGCTCGTCGTTATCATTGGCTTTCTGGTTTTGATAGTTTTGTTGAGGAGCCTCACAGTGCTATTTGTTGTGATAGTAAAGGAAGTGATGTTCTTGATTTGACTTCTAGGCAGAGTGCTGGTACTAGGAAGGTTTCTGTTGATTTGGTTAATGACAATCCTGAGCATCTTGAAAGGGATTTCAGCTCTGTTCTGAATATGAGGAGGAACCACTACAATCTTGATCTTACTGCAAAATCATTAACGTATCTTAAGAAGGCTTATGAGTTTAAGCCTGGCAGTTACGAGGAGCTCTTGGCGATTAGAGGTGTTGGTCCTTCTTCTGTCCGTGCTTTGGCTTTGATTTCTGAGTTGGTTTATGGTTCTAAGTCGAGTTGGTCTGATCCTGCTAAGTTTTCTTTTGCTCACGGCGGCAAGGACGGTGTTCCCTATCCGGTTAATAGGGGCAATATAGACTTTAACACAGAATTTTTAAAGGAAGCTATTAAAAAGGCTAAGGTTGGTGATAAGGACAGGCTTTATGCTGTGAAGAGGTTGGGGGATTTCATAAGATGATAGTTAAGGAAATCAGCTGCAAATCTTTGTTGAACAAGACTGGTTTGGACTGTGATTATTGTATCAATCCCTATGTTGGCTGTTCTAATAACTGTGTTTATTGTTATGCCCGTTTCATGCTTAGGTATTCTGGCCATAAGGAGGAGTGGGGCAGCTTTGTTGATGTCAAGGTTAATGCGGTTGATGTTCTCAAGTCCGAGTTGAGGAACAGGAAGCCTGGTTCTATTTTCTTAAGTTCTGTTACAGACCCATACCAAAAAATAGAGAAGGATTATGAATTGACAAAGACCATTCTTGAGGTTCTTCCTAAGAGTTTCAGGCCTTACATTCTAACTAAGTCATCCTTGGTTACGCGTGATGTAAAGATTTTGAAGGAGTTTAGAAGGGCTCAGGTTGGTATGACCATTACAAGTCTTCACGGCTGGAAGAATTTTGAGCCTAATGCATCTCCTGTTGATGAGCGCATAGGTGCATTGAAGGAGTTGCATAAGGCTGGCATAAGGACTCATGTTTTCATAGGTCCTGTCCTGCCTTACATAACCGATGTGGATATTGATTTGTTGTTGCGTGAAATAAAATTTGTTGACTCTGTGATGGTTGACAGGCTTAACATAAAGTCTGGCAACTGGCCAAGAATTAAAGAGGTTGTTTTGAAGAATTATCCTGATTTGTTTAGTAAGTTTAGTGAGGCTGTGTTTGAAGATAAGGGTTATTATTCTGATTTTAAGAGAAAGTTGAGAAGCCTTAGGAAGGATGCTAGTTTTTGTTATTAGTAAACTTGTTTTTTCATAACAAAATTTTAACCTTTAAGTAGTGAAATACAGGAAAGTTTATAAAGCAGTTTGAACCCTGCTCACGAGCATATTTACCAACTACAAAAATTTAAACAACCGGAGTTTATCTCCAATACCCTTATGGGTTCCAGACCGATAGCGTAGCAATGATTGAACAATTATTCTTATGCTTGAGGTTATGAGCCAATCAAGTTTAACATTAAGTTGTTATTCTTGAAATACCTCGGAAAAAGGCTGTAATAACATGGAAATACCTTTTACAGGCCTGAAGATAGAATTCTTGATAGTGTTTATCACGTAACTCCTGTTATCTTGTTTTATCAACGGAAGAAATTTCATTTTCCAATCTAGAAGGAAGGAGGTGTAGAAGAGTTTTGTCCAAAAAATAAAACCAAGGAAGGAGAAGAGTATGAAGAAAGAGATTACTTTGGCCCATCAAGTTATGAGGGCAAACCAGCCGCTTCAGGTCACATTCCTGCTTAAGCTTTTCAACGATGCCGGCCCCAAGCCTGATGTACCACTGTTCATGGTGTTCCTGCTTGACAGCTCAGGTTCCATGAGTGAGGATTCTGGTGACGGGAAGAGGAGCAAGATTGATGTTCTCAAGGAGAGTTTAGGGTCCAGCCTTTCTCTGCTCAAGAAAGGTAAGGATGCGATTATGCAGATCACCTTCAGTACCAAGGGATGTACAGAGGTTTTGGTAAATCCTATGGTGATGCCTGACATCAAGGAGATCAAAAGTAAGATTGAAGAGATGGTTGCAGACGGTAATACTCACATGTCGACCGGGATGAAGATGGCATTGGAAGCAGACTCTCCTGTGCCTGACGGGATTACGAGGGTTGTGGTTTTCACAGACGGGAATGTGAACGATCCGGGAGAGGACAGTGAAGCGTCTGCATGTAAGAAGCTTGCGAAGCAGGCCAACAGACCGCTTATGGTCTTCGGAACCGGAGTGGCTTACAATCCCCAACTGCTCCAGGAGCTTGTTGAGCTCGCCGGAAAAGGGTCTTACTACCTGCATGTCCAGCAGACAGGAGAGGTGAAAGAGTGGCTCAGGAGGGAGATCCAAGCTCTTCAGGATATCGGAGCAAGAGACGTGAACATCGTCATCGAGGCTGCTGGCAGTGCGAAGATCCTCGATGCTGTGCATCTCATCCCTGATCAGCTTGTCTTGGGTTCCGACGTTACAGAAGTCGATGACTACATGCAGGCATTGGATGTGAGGGGGCAGAACTACCTTATCAGTATGGGCGTTAGTCCCTCCTCAGCAGGTGATGTGAAGGTTGCAAACATCAAGGTGGAATGGAAAGAGGATGGTAAGCCTATGAAGGATGACATCCCTGTTATCGTGAGGCTTACTGAGAACGAGGAGGAGCTGTCTCCTACAAACCCGACGGTTATGAAAACCTTCCTTACAGCAACTGCTGTTGGGGCTACGCTGAGGGGAAATTTGGACCTTGCAGAGACCCTGTTCACGCATGCTGGGGTTGGCAAGGAAGAAGAAGTGATGAAGACCTTGCGTACGTTAAAGAAGGGCCAAGGTGACAAAGAGGATCTCAAGAGGACTCTTCATACCCAGGCCAAAACAATCCATCAGAAAAACAAGTAATCTAACATCGATTGCGTCAGAAGAAAGGAGGTTCAAAGATGATACCCTGCCCTAAATGTAAAGTGGAAAATCCTGACGGTTCAATGATATGCTCTGCATGTCTGGAACCTTTACCTCAAGCCGTTGGTGGAACTGCTGCGCCTTCTGCAGCGATAGCTCCTCCACAACCACAAAATAATATGGTGTTTCGCGTCCTCGAGAGCGGAATCCCGAGTCCCAGCAAGTTTTTCAACATCCCTATTGACGGTTCGGATTTCACTCTTGTCCTCGGAAGACCAGATCTGGGTGCAACCCCTCCCCAAGTCCCCGATGTTGATCTCTCAAAGATGACAGACCAGGCTCCCGGGAAGACCGACGAAGGGAAAGATGGTGTGGGTTGGCATGTGTCTCGACGCCAAGCTATGGTGTTAAGGCGTTCCGGGAAAATATATCTGAAGCACCTCGGGACCGCAAAGACCTTGTTCAAGCCTACGGGAGCTGCAGATTGGAAAGCGCTTGCGCAAGATGAGGAAGTTGAGCTGGGCATTGGCTCTGATATGGGTTTTGGGAGTACGAGCGCGATGCTCTTCTTCAGGCTTTGTGACAAATAGGCAGTGGTGCCTTACTTCGAAAAAGAAAGGAGGTGAGCCGCGGTGCCGTTTCAAATTTTGCAGCATGGCAAGTATCACATAATGGAGACAATAGGCAAGGGCGGCATGGGAAAAGTCCATCTTGGGCTCCATGTGATGTTGGGAATTAACATAGTGTTAAAAGAACTCCTTGTGAGCAATCCTAAAGACCCTTCCTATGTCAAGGATGCTATTGATGAGTTCAAGGCAGAGGCTCAACTGCTTTATGCAAATGTGAGGCACCCCGCCTTTCCGACGGTAAAAGACTTTTTTGAAGAAGGCGGAAAGTTTTATCTCGTCATGGATCTCATGGAAGGTGCCAACATGCAGACTCTCATCGAGAGGTTTGGTCAGTTGCACGTCGATATGGTATGTTGGATAGGTGATCGCATCCTTTCGGGCCTGGCCTACATCCATAGGTATGACATCGTTCACAAGGACATAAAACCGGGCAACATTCTTCTTAACCTTGCAGAGCACAGGGCAAACCTGGTTGACTTTGGCATTGCTAAGAGTAAAGTGAATCTTTCCTCAAGTTCGATGACTCCGAACTTCGCCGCCCCAGAACAATTCAAAGGGCTTAACGTAACAACAGCCACAGATGTCTACCAGCTTGGGGCTACCATGTACTATGCTATAACCGGTAAGCTTCCCAAACCTGCAGACAAGAGGAAAGATGATGATCTTGAGCCTTTCACGGCATTCGCCATTAAGGGTGCGGATAGGAAGGCTGCGACTGAATTGTTCAAGCTTGTTTCCAAAGCCCTGAGCATCGATTCATCCAAAAGATGGGGAAGGCACAAGGTTCCTCACAGGAGTGCTGTCATGCTTGAGTCAGAGGGTATGTTGGATGATCTGAGAAGGGTTAGGCACGAGCTTCACGTATCAAACAATCTTGAGGAGCATGTGTAAAAGTCGCTTCAGAAAGGAGTGAGTTATGGGCAGTTATGATTATGAAGATTATCGCAGCAGTACAACAAGACCCAGCAGCAGCAGGCCAAGCAGCGGTGGAATGTTTGGTCCGAGTTCAACCCCTCCTCCAAAATCCACTCCAAAGCCTTCTCCAACTGCCAGGGCTTCCAGCGCTCCTTCTCCGGTGAATGTTTCAGCAGACAAGATCTCCAGGCCCAAAGGCAAGCACAACATGCTTCTCTGCTTTGACACAACCGGTAGCATGGGTGAGTGGCGGAAGAATGTGAGGGAGAAGTCAAGATATCTCATCGAGGGTGTGGTAAAATACGCACCTGACACCCAGATCGCTGTGATAGGGATAGGTGACCACTGCGATAAGGGCCTGATGATTCAGAAGAGGGATTTCACCAGCGACCCTGACCAGCTCAGCGCAAATCTGGAAAGCATCCAGAATGTTCAGGGGGGTGATACTCCAGAGGCTTATGAAGACCTGTTTCATGAGATCTCCGAATTGCCCCTCGATAACACCAACACATATGTGATCCTCGTATGCGATTCCTACCCTCACGGCATACACCAGCTCGATGATGATGGATGTCCTAACAAGTTTGACTTCCGCCATGAGCTGGAAAAGATGAGGAAGGTCGTGGCAGGATTTTTTGTGATTTCCTGCGACACAAAACCTCACATACGCCAGATTCAGATGAGCATGGTGAAAAGGAAGTCAGAGCTCATCTCGGTGGAGGATGTTCTGAGACTCACAAACACCTTCCAGGGTGTGGTTGCAATCCTCCATGACAAGTTTGACGAATTCATCAAAACGATGCGGACTACTCGGGGGGATGCCAGGGGAGATACTATGATGAAGACCTTGCGTACGCTTTCCGAGGACATGAAAACCATCAGAACCAAGAAGTGATAAGCAACGGGGACGCAGGTTTACTGCATGTCTTGAACCTGCGTCCTCATAAGGAGGGAGAGATGGCAACTTACGACAGAATAAAACAGCTTTTAGCTGAAAGGAAATATTGTGAGGCAGTTTTGTTGGCAGGTTACACGACCCGCGTTGATGCTACGGTTGACTCTCTTGTGAAGGGTGTGGGGAAGTGTAAGTATTTTAACATGCTTGATCCTGCGGGTAGGAAAGCAGTGCTGAATATTCTTGGAATTGCACATTTATTACTTTTACATCTTGAAAAAGCGGCCTCATTCTTTATACAATCCGGGAATTATTTGGCTCTGAAGCGGGTGATGAGCATAGCTCTCAGGCACGGCAGGTTTGATGTTTTATTCAAGCTCAAAAACCAGCCGGGTTGTGAAATTCCCGAAGATGAGTACAAAAGTTTCCTTAGGGAAAAGGCCCTGCCGCTTTTATTGGTGACTCGCAATAACAGCGGGTTTTGTGTTGATGAAGATGTTGTTAACAGAATTGCTGGAGAGCTCGGTGAGGACAAGAGCAGGCTTCTTGAGGATACAATCCGCTTGATGGAAGAAAAGGGTAGCAGAAACCTCCCTAGGAAGTATGCTCTCTCCCAAATGTCAGGGAATCCGAAATTGGTAAGCGAGTGTGAGGTGAGGTTAAAAAGTATGGATGGTGGTAGGCGGAAGATAGATACGATTCTGGAAGCTTACTGCCGTGCAAAGGGTATGAGGTTGGTGAAGAAGCTTCAGGATGGGGATAGGGATGATTTCTTTCCTCTCGTCAGTCACATATACCTTGTTGATGAGAAAGGTTCGTCCCTGGTGCTCAAAGAGAATCTCAGGCTTTTTTCTGATTTTTCAAGGTTGGATGGTTACACGGTTGAAAGAGAAGTGTTGGAGAAGGTGAAGCATCCTCATGTAGTTGGATATAAGGGATATTTCACTGTCCATGGAATTGAATTCTTAAGACTCGAGTATCTGGATGGTGAGAACCTTGAGCGTTATTCAAGCAGCAAGTCTCTGCCTCAGGAAGAAGCTTGCAAGATTGTGAAAGCAATCGCAGAGGTTTTGGATTATCTTCTCGTAAATGGGATAATTTACATGGACGTGAAGGACAAGAATGTCCTGTACGGGAAGGAAATCAAGCTCTTCGATTTTGGCAGGGCACAATTCATTCAGGCAGGTCTGAGCCTTGACAAGGCTTTTATCCCTTCTCTGCTCTCCACTCCTGAGTATGTACCGCCTGAGATGGGTGAGAATTTTATTTGTTATCCAAGATCGGATGTTTTTTCCCTGGGCCTTCTTTGGTGTAGGCTGTTAACTTTGAAAAACCCCTTTCAGAATTGTGATTTTGCAGAGGGGGATGAGCACAGGGAAAGCTCTCTGATAAAATTCGCGCTTCCTGCAATGCTTCTGGAGCCGAATCTTACCGACAGGGTATTCGTTGAGAATCCTAAATTAAGCCGCTTCATAAAGGCTATGCTGGATAAGGATCACACAAAAAGGCCTTGGCCTGCTGAGGTGGCGAAATTCGTTGAGAGAAAGGAGTTCCTATGAGGGCATTGTACACTGGAAAGTTTTGTCCTTTCGGCATCCATCACCTGGACAATGTTCTGCAGATAATCAAATCACCGGATGTTGATGAGCTTGTCATAACAATCGGCAGTGCTCAGCATAATCATAACAACCCCAGCCCCGAATTTGAGAATTTGCATGTTCCTTTCACGTGGGAGGAGAGGAGGGATATGATAAATACCTCGCTGAAAGGAAAGACAACAAAAAAGATTTACATAATCCCCGTCAACGATCTGCATCCGATAAAGACTGTTGAAACAGAGTCTGTGTGGTTTGAGCAGCTGGTAAATAAAATCCCTCCTTGTGATGTGCTCTATTCAAACAGGGATTTGCCGAATGGTGTGTTCGGCCGCAACGGGTTCGAAATAAGGAAGTATGTGCTTGGATATAGGTTTTGTGGAACGGCAATAAGGGAAAAGATGGCAAGGGGGGAGTGTTGGAAGCCTTTTGTAGATCCTGCGATACTGCCGCTGTTAGAAAGGCTCGGATGTGAATCAAGATGTGCCAGCCTGTATTTGCAGGATTTCAATCTGATACAGCCACAAAATTATCCTGACCTCAGGTATGAGTGGAGGGTTTTTACACAGGACCTTCAATCCCTTTTTGAAAGCGTGGATAAGATAGCAAGGTCTCCGGAGATGCAGGTTGTGATGGACGGTGAGGTAGAGGACAAATATTTTCTTTCCATCATAAACCTCGGTGCCAACCTAAAAGTCAGGAACGGTCTGAAGATCAAAAAGCTTGTAGCCGCTTCGGACGGTTTAGAGGCCTGGGCTAATCTGGAACTGAAGTTCCCTATCAATCCTGAGCTTTGGTACAGGGTAATCAAAGAGGCACACATCCACTTTCCGGCATTCAAAAAAGAGGTCTATGAGGCGGACATTGTAAAGTCTGTTCCAACAATGCCAAATCCTGACCTGTTTCAGTTTGACTTGCGGAAGCAGAGGCATATGAGAATCTTCAGGGGTCACGGAGTTATGTGCGGTGTAGACTGGAACACATTCACTTTTGAGGGGGTAAGATTCTTATCCATTGGTTTAGAGGCTAAGGATGTTGAAAGTTTGGAATACACAAGGAGGTTTCTCAAGCTTGAAAACCTCAAACCCAGAAACTACTTGCAGTTCTTTGCTGACAGGGTTGTTGCAGAGGGGGGCAATGGCTTCTGGGATATGTTGAAAAGGAGAACCTAAAATGGCCATTTTCAAAAACATCTGGACTCATTTCAAAAGTTCTCCTCTTTCTGGGGAGAAACCGAAGATAATGTGTACCCTCGGAACCTCAACAGACAACCCTGAAGTTCTAAAAGAGATGCACAGCCACGGATTTGAGATGGCAAGGATTAACACTAAGCACGCTGCCATTTCGGATTATGAGCGTAGGGTCGGGCTATTGCGTGATGTCATAGACATCCCAGTCATGCTAGACCTTAATGGTCCTCAGATACGCTTGCTCACCGATAAGAGGTATGCGATTCCGCAGGGAGAGAAATTCCTTGTGGGGTATGAGAATGGGGGGATAAGGTTCAATCAAAACATAATCCCTGAGCTTGAGAAGGGTGAGTTTGTGCTCTTGGGCAACGGTAGCGTGCGTACGACTGTCGTCAGGAAGGGTAACGGTCTTGTTGAGTTACAGGTTCTTGAGCCCGGTGAAAACGAGCGTATAGTCCCGAATATGGGTGTGAATGTTCCGGGGAAGAGGTTTAGGAATCTTAAGGTTCTGACAGAGAAAGATGACAAGGTTATAGATTTTGGTGTGGGAAATATGATTGGCCATTTCGCTCTTTCCTTTGTCAGGAATTTCCAAGAGGTTCAAATCCTGAATCAGGCCATCGAGGCTGCTAAAGAAAGGAGGAAGGTTGAGTTTGAGCATACGATAACCATCAAGGTTGAGGATGTTGAGGGTATTGAGAATCTGGAGGGTATTTTGGATGGATGCCACCAGTCCAGCATAAAAACAATGGTGATGATCGCAAGGGGGGACATATTTATAGAGCTGCCTCCTTCCAAGATGCCTTTCATCCAAAAGCAGATTATAGGCCTGTGCAAAAAAAAGAGGGTTCCTTCGATAGTGGCAACTGGTTTGCTTCTTTCTATGCAGGAGAACCCTGTACCCACACGAGCTGAGGTTTCCGATGTCGCAAACGCCATTGTTGACGGTGCCGACTGGCTTATGCTTTCGGATGAGACAAGTAACAGTCATTATCCTGTAGAGGCTGTTATGATGTTGGAAGAGGTAATGGAGGCCTGGGTCAGTCACCATCGATAAAATGTGGCAAAAGGAGATCTGACTATGAAGAATGAAAAGCTCCGAGTGGTGAGTGAAGAAGAGTTGCAAGAGATGATAAAGTTGTATTTCACTGAAAGGGTGTATAGGCCGACAGCGGTGGGTATGCTTTACAGGGACAGGAAACTGCTTCTTGTGAATTCTGCGCGTGGCGACAGCTGGGCATTCCCTCAGGGAGGTATACCTCGTGGAAGAACCATGTTCGACTCTCTGGGGGAGGAATTATGGGAGGAGCTGGGAATTGATATCGGCAGGGATCCAAGTAATCTCAAGGATGTCAGTAGCTTCTCCAATACTTTCTTTATTGAAGAGCTTATACACCCCAATACGAGGACATCTGGTCTGCCGAAAGGAAATGCACAGGGTAAGGCATACTTTGCTGCTGCCGCAAGATACGTGGGAGACCCATCGCAGGTAGTTCTGAACAAGGAGGAGGTGAAAGCTTACGATCTTTTTGACCTCAGGACTGCTGAGAAGTACATAAAATCCCACAACAGCCCTGATAAGGTGAGGATAACCTTGGAGATCATTGGGATATTCAAGGACCGTTTGGAATCTGACTTATGATCCCCATTGAGTATCCTCAACTCACAAAAATAAATGAGCATGCTCATTGAAACTGCCAGACGTCAGATTGCCGGAATCTTTTGAGAATGTCACACAGTGATGTAATCGTGGTGGGGTGCTGCTTTTTTACATTCTCCTCCTGATGAAGTGTGAGACCTTGATTGGGAATTGGCAGCATCCCACCCCATCGATAACGTTTTCTTTTAAAATTTTTTTGTATTCTTCATCATTACCTTAGAAAGTAGTAAAATCCTGATAGGAGGTTTGAAATGAAAAGTATTGGAGATTACATTGACGAAGGATTTACTATTATTTTGTCTATCATATGCGGTCTAATTTTCTGCTTCGTATTCCCGATAGTTTGTGGAATCATATTCGTTATAATCGGACTCATTTTTAAACTCAAATGGTTGAAATTTAATTACGGCGTTATACTGGGGTTTATAGTTAGTCTTTTTTTGGCAATAGCAGTTTTCATGGGACTATTTGAAGATTTTAAAAGAAAATGGAGACAAAGGAAGTCACCCCATGTAAGTTCAGGTTCTTCAGAGATGAGTTCTATTAATAGCGGAGGTTTTTCAGAAATGAGTTCTCAGTATAGCAGTGGAGAAATGCCTGATCAGAATAATGAGACTCCGAGAACTGAATGGACTTTGGGTAAAAACCTGGTCATAGAAGGGGGGGATTTAACTAAAAAAGGAATTCTTGCCGACAGGAGTATCGGTTACGTTAAAGATTCTTTATTTGGGGGTACTACTCTCAGAAAGAAAGGCTGGATTTCAGATGAAGTGATAGGAACTGTTAAGAAGGATTTCATGGGAGATCCTAAAGAGATTGTTGATGAGCATGGCAATACAATTGTAACAATTAAAACCACGCTTAGTGGAAGAAAGATCATGGTGGATTCGGACGGCGAAGAAGTCGGGGAGTACAAAGACTAAAAAAATTCAAAGAAGGAAGGAGGTGAAACTTTTTCTCACTATGCAAGTTGATGAAAATAAAGAAAAATATTTTGTTGCTAATTGCTTTTATTCTCCTCATGGGAGGGACGTTGGCCAGTTTTGAAAACATCGGTGTTCACGGTCATGGTCGTCGTTGGCCTCGCCGTTTCCATCGTGATGGCTGCTACAGCACATTCACTCATATTGACTGCAGCTTACCTGCATGCTCTCGATTCTGAGAGTTCCAAAAGATAGAAAGGAGACAAAATATGAAAACGATTACCATTCTAATAGTATTAATAGTAAGTTTTTCTCTATTAGCACAATTTTCGCATGCTTCAGATTTAACAAGAAAAGAAGCCGAACAGTTGTATAGAAAATTCTATGTGGGTAACAAGACATCATCTCCTTGTTACTTATTTCTTGTTTTAGGAAAATGGAATAACTGGGGAATGAGAGAAGAAAAAAGAGTCTATAAAAAATTACAAGAGATCGGGTTAATTGATTTAAAAATAACAGAATCGTATATGGATGTATACGAGACAAAAATTACAGAGAAAGGGAAGCATGTAATGTCTGAAGTTACAGAAGAAGAGGTGAAGGGACGAAATCTTTCTTCGGATCGAAAATGGTATAAAATGCATATCCTTTCCGTTAAATTTATTGGATGTACGGGTGTTCAAAATTTCAGTCAAAAAAATGAGGCGATTGCTGATTTTGATTACGGATTTGAAGATTTGTCGAAAACGCTTTTGAGCATTTCGGGTGAACTGAAAAAGGCATTAGGACAGATGATTCCTGGAGAAGACTTGATGAACAGAGGTCTTATGTACATAAACCTGAGACATGATTGGCTAGAGAAAGCTATAGAAAATCCTAACTTTAAAGGAAGATTGAGTCATTATTTCGATCTTTATGATGATGGTTGGAGGATTAGAAAAACCAAATAAATTTCATTCCCCAAACATCAAGAACAGTGTTAAAACAAGGCTGGTAACTGATAAGCCAGATCAGTACAGACTTGTCCTAACTGACTTTTTGGTGAAAGGGGGTAAACATGAAGTAGCCTTTTGATTACAGTTGTAAAACAAAGTGAGGCTGGTTGTCTAATTTTCTCTCTTGACAACTTTTTTTTGTCCTAATCTATTGGTTATACAATATTTAAACCTCGATGTTGAGTTTGTTTATTAATTCCATATTCCAGATATTTTTTGTTTGCATCTGAAGCATTTTCCATTTTTTATTTTATTCTGTTCAACTCCAAAATAAGCACCCCTCTTTATCAGCCTCTCTCCGCATTTCGGGCAATAGGTATCAGAATAACCCTCGTCTGTGCTCACGTTTCCCACATAGACATATTTTATTCCTGCTTTTCTTGCTGTTTCATATGCTTTTTTTAGCGTATCAATTGGTGTTACTGGTATTTCCATCATCTCATAGCATGGGAAGAATCTTGAGAAGTGCAGCGGCACGTCCTTTCCCAGGTTTTTTGTTATCCATTCGCTCATCTTTTTTATTTCTTTCATGTTGTCATTGTATCCGGGGATTATCAGGTTTGTTATCTCTGTCCACACTCCCATCTTTTTCATGTTTTTTAGTGAGTCAAGCACTGGTTGCAGCCTTACTTCACATACTTCCTTGTAGAATTTCTCGCTGAATCCCTTCAAGTCAACGTTTGCAGCATCTATGTGTTTGTACAATTCTTTCAGTGGCTTTTCGTTTATGTAGCCGTTTGTCACCATGACGTTTTTTATTTTCTTTTTCTTCGCTATCCTTGCTGTGTCATAGACGTATTCGTAGAATATGCTCGGTTCGTTGTATGTGTATGATATGCTCTTGCATTTTGCTTTGGTCGCCTTCTCAACCACTTGTGCAGGTTCTATTTTCAGCGAGGGTATTTCTTCTGGTGTTGCCTGTGATGTGCTGTAGTTCTGGCAGTGGTGGCAGAATAGGTTGCAGCCAACTGTCCCTATTGATAGTGATCTGCTTCCTGGCAAGAAGTGGTATAGCGGTTTTTTCTCTATGGGGTCTATGTTGAATGCGCAGGGCTTTCCGTATACCATGCTGTATAGTTTTCCTTCCCTATTCTCCCTCACACCGCATTTTCCCCTTTCCCTGTCTTTTAGGACGCAGTACCACGGGCAGAGCTGGCATTGGACTATTCCTTCTTTTATTTTCCTGTAGTGCATTGCCTCTTTTTCTTGCATTTTAGTTATTAGTCCTGCTTTGTTTAAATCTTTTTTGGAAACTTTTTTATAATACCTTTTCCTATTAAAGAGTATGAAGAATCTGGAGATTGCTAAAATCTTCTATGAGATGGCTGACATTCTGGAGATGCAGGGGGTGAATTGGAAGCCTGCTGCATATCGTAAGGCTGCTCGTTCTCTCGAGTCTCTTTCTGAGGAGCTGGAAGACATTTACAAGGCGGGTGAGTTGAAGGACATTCCGGGTGTTGGTGAGGCTCTTGCTGAGAAGATAGAGGAATACATCAAGACTGGTAAGATAAGGAGGTATGAGGAGTTGAAGAAAACAGTTCCGAAGGGTATTACTAAGCTTATGGGAGTTCAGGGTTTGGGTCCTAAGAAGGTTAAGACATTGTATAAGAAGCTGGGTATAAGGTCTATTAAGGACCTTGAGAGGGCAGCAAGGCAGCATAAGATTAGTAAGCTTCCTCTTTTCAAGGAGAAGAGTGAGGAGAACATCCTTAAGGGTTTGGAGTTGTACAAGGGTGGTGAGGCAAGGACTCTTCTGTTTTACATTAAGCCCATTGCTGAGAGGATTGTTGACAGGTTGAATTCTTTGAAGGAGGTCGATAAGGCCATTGCTGCTGGTTCGTTGAGGAGGCAGAGGGAGACTGTTCGTGACATTGACATTCTTGTTATTTCAAAGAATCCTGGTAAGGTGATGGATTTCTTTACGGCTATGCCTGATGTTAAGCGTGTTCTTGCTAAGGGCCCTACAAAGTCCACTGTCATCATCAAGGAGGGTATTCAGGTTGATGTTCGTGTTGTCAAGTCTGAGAGTTTCGGCTCTGCCTTGATGTATTTTACCGGTTCTAAGGATAATAACATTGCGATGCGTGTCATTTCGATAAAGAGGGGTTACAAGCTTTCTGAGTACGGTCTTTTCTCTAAGAAGAGTGGTAGGAAGGTTGCTGGCAGGACTGAGGAGGAGATTTACAGTAAGCTCGGCATGGATTACATCGAGCCGGAGTTGAGGGAGAGTATGGGGGAGATTGAGGTGGCTATGCAGCACAGGCTTCCTAAATTGGTAAAGTTAAGTGACATTAAGGGTGACCTCCACATTCACAGCAAGTACAGTGACGGTTCTGATTCGATTATTGACCTTGTGAATCATGCCAAGAAGTTTGGTTATTCCTACATAAATGTCTCGGATCATTCCAAGTCTACGCATATCGCTCATGGCATCAAGGATGGGGATGTTATGAAGAAGGTTGATGAGGTTAGGAAGGTTAATGCGAAGGTTAGGGGTATCAAGGTTTTTTGCGGGACTGAAGTTGATATTCTGGCTGATGGCTCTATTGATTATGATGATGACATCCTGAAAAAGTTTGATATTGTGACAGCATCTGTTCACAGCAACTTTAAGATGCCTAGGGAGAAGATGACTGATAGGTTGGTTGCTGCCCTGGAGAATCCCTATGTTCACATTCTTGGTCATCCGACAGGTCGTTTGATAAATAAGCGTCAGCCTTACGAGTTTGATTTCGAGAAGGTTTTGGCTGCTGCCAAGAAGAATGGGAAATTTTTTGAGATAAACTGTATTCCGGACCGTATGGACCTCCCTCCTAATCTCATTAAGGCTTCTGTTGATGCGGGTGTTAAGTTTGCCATCGGCACTGATGCCCATAATCTTAATCATTTTGCTTTCATCAATGAGGGTGTTTCCCTTGCCCGTCGTGGTTGGTGCAGGAAGTCTGACGTGCTTAACACGCTTGACCCATCTCAATTAAGCAAGCTTTTGGGTTTAAAGTAAGTTTTATATATTTTGATTGCTTATACTTAAAGATGAAAGCCGCTGCTTGTATGGTGTGTAAGCAGAGGATTGCCAAGCACAGCTGTGTTAAGTGCGGTTCTTTGGTTTGTGAGAATTGTTATGATGCTTCAACCGGTTTGTGCATAGCCTGTAGGCGTGGCAAGTTTTTGAAGAAGTAGGAGGTGGTTTTTATGCCCTATGATAGTTTCATAAAACAGAGGATACCTCTGGATGTTAGGAATAGTGACCGGCTTGCTTTTGGTTTTTTGCGTTCTATAGTTAAGCAGAATGCAATCAGGACCACTCAGCAGCTTGAGAACTATGTTATCACAGAAGTTGATTCTTACAGGAGGTGGCTTGCTAAGAACAGGACCTCCCCTACCATGAACAGGCTGAGGCGTGAGACTGTTCAGAAGCTTACTTACCTTCTGAAGGTTAAGGGTTTGGTTGATGCTCATCTCAAATGAAAACGGCTGAACTTAGGCAGTTGCAAGAGAAGGTTGCTGGCAAGGTTTTGGTTAAGGATGATTTTGATTTTTCTAAGGTTAATTTAGTTGCTGGTTTTGATGTTGCAACCACTGGAAAAAACCTTGTTTGTTATGGTGTTATCATAAATAAGAAGTTTGAGGTAGTAGAAAGTAAGTCCACGGTTTCAAAGGAGAAGTTTCCTTACATTCCTACGATGTTGATGTTCAGGGAGGGTCCCCCTATTTTTGACACGTTTACCCAGTTTGAGAACAGGCCTGAGCTGATAATGGTTGATGGCAACGGGATACTCCATCCTTCTAAGTCTGGCTTGGCCTCTTATGTTGGTGTCTCCCTTAACATCCCAACAATTGGTGTGGCTAAGAAGCTTCTTTGCGGTGAGGTCCATCAGGGGAAAGTCTATGTTGATGATGAGGTTAGGGGTGTTGTTCTCTATACAAAGGAAGGTAGCAATCCAATCTTTGTTAGCCCAGGCCATCGTGTTTCTGTTGACACTGCTGGCGAGGTCGTTAAGTTCTTTTTGCAGCAGAAGTTTAAGCTGCCTGAGCCCTTGAGGCTTGCTCATAAGTTTGCGACTAAGGCCAAGAGGGATCTGCCCTGATTCAAAAAGGTTATAAATCATTTCTCATAAATTCTTTTCTTGTGCAGTAGTGATCTAACGGCTATGATGCCACCTTCCCAAGGTGGATGCTCCGGGTTCAAATCCCGGCTACTGCAGAGGGGCTCGTGGTCTAGCGGCTATGACATCACCTTCACACGGTGGAGGTCCCCGGTTCGAATCCGGGCGGGCCCATTTCTTTCTTTTTGGTAAGCTTTATAAGCTGGTTTTTGAGGGTTTTATTATGGTATTTGATGATATTATGTACAGGGAAGCTTCTGGTTTAGTCAGGGGTATAGAGTTGGATTGGACTGACTTTGATCTGTTTGACATTCCTTATGCCTTGAGGATGTGCGAATCAAAGAATGATGACGGTTCTCAGAATGGTTTGCCTGCTGAATACCACTTTCATGAGAACGGTGTGTGTGGGGTATACATCTGGGAGGATATAGGTGAGAAGAATCAGAGGCCTCTTTTGCTTCATGAGGTTGTTGAGATATACCATAAGCTTGCTTTGAAGATGTCTAGGATTGATGCTCACAATGCAGCTCTTCCGTGGGAGAAGAGGTTCTGTGAGGAGTTTCATACTCCTGTTGAATTAGAGCAGTATCTCATGTTTAAGAAGCAGCATGGTTATAACGGATTTGATCTTGTGAAATCTGATTAGTTCCTCTCCCAGATTAGTTTTCCTTTTCTGTATACTTTCTTTATCCTGTGCATTGGTATTTCGCTGTCATCTACCTGTAAGAAGTTTTTGTCGTAGTCTGTTATTCTTTCGTAGCTTATTCTTATCTCCTTATTTTTTATCCTGTCCCAATATCCTATCTCGTATTCCTCTCTTTTTTCTTTTTGGTCCCACTTTATCCTGTCTAAGAATTCTTTTATAGGTGTCATGAAATAGAACCTCCTATTAGAAATTAGGTAACCCCCTTTATTTTATTTTAGTTAAACACGTAATGATATCACCTTAAATGGCTACCTCTTCGGTCAGGCTTTCTTCTTCAAGTACGAGGCCGCATTTGGCGCAGTATACCTCTTCACCAGCTGAAGTTAGCTGACCTCCGCATTCCGTGCACCGAGAGGCTTCCCTCATACTTCTTCGTGTTTTTTTTCTAGCTTTTAAGCATTGCTATTGTGGATTATATCTTTCATCGAGAATGAGCTTTTCTTTATCGAGGGGTCTTATCTTCCGGAGGTTTTTAGTGTTATCTTTTTCCTCTGTTTTATTGCGTCTGAGAGTGTTTTTCCGAGCTTGCTTTTCTTGTGTACTCTTACTTCTCCCTTCTTGCTTGAGGTTGCTGTGAACAGGAATTGGTCGTTTACGAAGAAGTCTATGTTCTGGTTTGTTTCTTTTACGTAGAAGCTCATGTAGCCGCTGTTTTCTGCTGTTTGGTACTCAACCTCATGTCCTTCTTCTGTTGTTTGTTTTTCAGTCTTTTCTCTTACCTCTATGCTTATCCCCAGTTTTTGTTCTATCTCTCCTATTGTTTTTCCTTCCTTGCCTATTATTCTCCCTATGTCTTTTTGTGGTACGTATATTATTGCCTTGTGGTCTGATACGACTTCTGCTTCTACGTCATCACATAGGTTTCTTAATGTTTTTTCTATCTGTTTTGCTGCCAGGCCGTGGACTGATGACCCCTTTTTGATGCTTCCCTTTACAGGCACGACTACTGTCTCTTCTCCGTAGCTGTAGAGTTCGAATTCAAGTGTGTCTGTTTCGAAGTCCCTTACCTCTACTACGGGTCTTGCTAGGTCTGCTTCTATCATTCCAGCAGGGACTTTCACTACCATGGCTAAACTTAGAACTTTGTCTATTGCCCCGTTTTTTATGAATATGACTGTGTCAATTATGTGTGGGATGACCCCGAGTTCTATTCTTCCCACAAATCTCTGTATTGCGTCTACTGGGTTTGTTGCGTGTACAACTCCAAGTAATCCTATCCCGCTTAGCCTTAGGTCTGCGAATAGTCTGAAGTCGTTTGTGTTTCTCATCTCGTCGAATATTGTGTAGTCTGGTCTTGATAGCAATAGGATGTCATGTATTTCTTGGGCATCTCCATGGCTCATTGCGTATTGTGTTATCTCATCTGGCAGGATCATGTCTCTCGGTGCCTCTAATGTTTTTACCACCTTTTCTTGTCCAGCAAAGTATTCTGCTAGTGCAGCTGCGCAGGTGCTTTTTCCCTGCCCTGGTGCTCCTGCTATTAAAATTCCTTCTGCCTGCTCTGTCAGTCTTTTCTTTAGTTTGTCGCTTAGTTTGTATTCTTCTAGTGTTAGTTTTTTGACTGGTCTTACTGCTGTGATTTCCCATCCGTCTGAGAACGGTGGTCTTGTTATCACAATCCTGTATGGTCCTAGTTGGACTATTGTGCTTCCCTCTCTCTGTATTTCTATGAAGCTGTCATGCCTCATTTTTGCGCTTTCTATTATCTCTTTTGATATTTCTTTGATCTCGTCTTGTGTTGCCAGTTCTTTTCTTATGACTTCAAAGGTCCATTTGCCTGGCGCTCCTTTTTTGGCCTTTGGCTTGACGTTCTCTCTTAGGTGTACTGACATCGTTGTTTTGTCAAAGAATTTTTCGAGCTTGAGTTTCTTTATTTCTTTTTCTTTCGGCTCTACGTATATTACCTTCATCCCCTTGGCTTTTGCTATCCTTGCCTGCACCTTGTCTGCGCTTAGTAATGTTGCGTCCATCTCCCAGGCTAGGTCTCTTATCATGGAGTCTATCTCTCCCAGTGATGCGTATTTTATTTCAACCATTCTTGGTCTTCTGCCTGCGTATTTTACCTGGAATTTGTTTTCTATAGAAAGTGTCCATATCTTTTCCAGCTCATCCAGGCCCAGGTAACCTATAGCCCGGCCCATGTTTGCTTGGTGTTCCAGTTCAGCGAGTACTGCCTCGTGGATTATTATCTCGTCGAATTGAAGTTCTTTTTTCTGTACTTTTTCAGAGATTAGTCCCTCAATTATGACAGAAGTATCAGGCACCAGTTTTTCTATTTTTTCCATACGTTTTATAATATATGTTTCCTATCACTATTTAAATTTTTCTTAAATGGTAAACCAAAAGTTTTATATATGGTATTTTAGGAATTTTTGTTTATGGCTTTAACTGTTAGGGATTTTATAATTTCTGTAATGATACTGTTCCTTTCTTTTATACTTGCAAAGATAGTTATTTTTGTTTTGGAGAAGGTTAAGAAGCTGGCTTCAAAGACCAAGTTCACTCTTGATGACCGTATTCTTGAGTTTTTGGAGCGTCCTATATGGGTGCTTTTTATCCTCCTTGGTGTTTTCTTTGCAGTGTATAACATTTCTCCAGGGGCTATCAGGTTTGGCTTGGAGTCGAGGATTATACATTCGATTATTGTGGTCATTGCAGCTTATTTCACTGCTCGTACTTTTGCAGGTATTTTGAGATGGTATGGTGATGAGATTGCTAGGAAGACTAAGAGCCATTTGGATGACAGCCTAATCCCTTTTATGAGGCGTGCAATCTACCTTATTGTTTTTGCCATTGCAGCTATTGTTATCCTCCGTCTCTTTAATGTGAAGATTACTGCTTTTCTTGCTGGTTTGGGTATTGCAAGCCTTGCGATTGGTCTTGCTTTGCAGGATACGCTGTCTAACTTCTTTTCTGGTGTATGGATGGCTTTTGACAGGCCTGTTAAGGTAGGTGACTTCATTGAGGTTGATGGTGGTCGTGCGGGTTATG
Source organism: archaeon (assembly GCA_043808805.1). Taxonomy (GTDB): domain Archaea; phylum Nanobdellota; class Nanobdellia; order SCGC-AAA011-G17; family VGLX01; genus JAWABC01. The sequence goes on from JAZDEN010000045.1 coordinate 28,530, forward strand.
TTGAGGAGATAAGCTGGCGTAACACAAGGGTTAGGACTCTCACCAATAACATAATCATAATGCCTAACTCTAAGCTTTCCCAGAATGTTGTCACGAACTATGAGGCCCCAACATCTGAGCTTTTTATTTCAGTTCCGGTATATGTAAGCTATGACTCGGACCTTGAAAAGGTTGAGAAGGTTACGTTGGATGTTGGTAAGCACATTCAGAAGACAGTTAAGGGTGCTGTGAAAGATTATGAGCCTGTAGTCAGGTTTAGCGAGTTCCGTGAGTTTGGTGTTGGCTTTTCAGTCTCTTTGAAGGTTGCTTCTTATGCTGATCAGTTTGTTATCAGGCACGAGTTTGTTAAACAGTTGAATAAACGTTTCAGGCAGGATAAAATTGAGGCCCCTCATCAGTACGTTAAGACAAGGCGTTGATTATATTTTTCTTAAGAATACCAAGAATCCTGTGTGGCCTATCATCTTGCTCTTTGGCCTTACTTTCTTTCCTTCCACGTGCCACTCTCTTTCGATTATTTCTATCGTTTTTTCCTGTATGAATCCATTCCCTTCTGCTGCTGTTACCAGTTCTTCGATTTGTGTTGTTGTTGGTAGGTATGCTACCATGAATCTTCCTGATTTGAGTGATTTTTCTGCGTGTTTTATGACGTGCCACGGTTCAGGCAGGTCCAAGAATATTAAATCAAGTTCTTTCTCGTCTATTCCTTCGTAGATGTTTTTCTTTTTTAACTCAATGTTTTTTATTTCCAGTTCTTCTATGTTTTTCTGTGCTGTCTTGTAGAATTCTTCGTTGATTTCATAGGTTATAACTTTCTTCACAAGCCTTGCTATGGTCATTGCTGATGCTCCGCATCCTGTTCCTGCATCTACAACGACTGATTCCTTGTCAATTCCGGAGTTGGCTATGACATAGCCTATGTCTTTTGGTATCATTATTGCTGGCCCTCTTTTTATTCTTCTCATCTCGTCAACGAAATTCGCGTCAAATATCAGGAATTCTTTTCCATGGTGTGATTGCACTTTTTCTTTTCCTTTTTTTATGTCATCTTCCTTGACTACGCCTGCTAAAGTGTGCAAGTCTCCTTGGCTCCAGTAATACTTTATTCCATTTCTTATCAGAACTTTTTTGACTTTCATGTTTTTTATTGCGGGAGACAGGGTTCGAACCTGCGTAGGCACTAAGCCAATAGCTTTCTTATATCATCGCCTTTTGGGCTCATTTTTCAATTATCTTGAGGCTATCCCGTTTGGCCAC
>JAZDEN010000046.1:0-2471 GCA_043808805.1 archaeon
ATAATGGGACCGGGATTCGGCTATGTACTACCATTCTTCCAACAACACAAAAGGTTGGACATAAGACAGATGACCATAGACCTACCACCCCAAGAAGTAATGACCAAAGACCAGGTAAACCTCAGGATAGATGGTGTGGTGTTTTACCACATAACAGAACCGGAAAACGTAATACTCAACGTCCACAACCACTACAAGCAACTAGCAGACAAGGCAACATCCGAACTAAAAGAAGTAGTGGGCAAGATGACCATGAGCGAAGCCCTCCAACACAGAGACAAGATAGCAGCTGAACTCAAAGCACAGCTAGACTCTGCCATAGAAGACAAGATAGACAAGAAACCCTGGGGCCTAAAAGTCAGGGCAGTGCAGATCAACAACATAGAACTTCCAAAACAACTAGTAAGAGCGATGGCAAAAGAAGCAGAGGCAGAAAGAGAGAGAAAAGCCATAAACATAAGGGCAGAGGGAGAGGAAGAAGCCTCAACCAAATACGCAGAAGCAGCAAAGAAATACGCACAAAGCACCGGAGCCATGAGACTGAGAGAACTGAAAACCTATGAAGAGATTGGGAAAGAAAACAACAGCTTCATGATAGTCATACCATCAGAGATGACATCCAATGCCAACTGGGTCATACCAATGGCAGAGGCGATGAAGAAACAAAAGCAACAACCCAAGAAATAGAAAACACAGCAAGATTTAAATAAGAAAAAAACAAAACAATAAACCATGGCAGACCCGAGAGTTGTGAAATTAGCGGAAATTCTAGTAAACCACTCAATAACAGCAAAGAAAGGAAGCAAGATAGTAGTGGAGTACCAGGCAGAGGCACACCCATTAGCAATGCAATGCTACACAATGCTGCTAAAAAAGGGAGCATACCCAATAATGAGACCTTCCTTACCGGGAACAGCATACTTATACTTCAAATACGCATCAGAAGAACAGCTGAAAAAATTCCCAGAACTAGCACTCTATGAGGCAAAAAACACAGACGGCTACATAAGCATAGGAGCATCCTATAATTCTAAAGAACTGACAAGCATAAACCCAAAAAGAATAGCACTGAGGAGAAAAGTAACATACCCAATATCCGAGGTAATACACAAAAAAGCAAACTGGGTAATAGTGGAATATCCCACAAACGCAATAGCACAAGACGCAGAGATGTCCCTGGACGAGATAGAAGACTTCATTTACAATGCCACAAACATAGACTGGAAAAAAGTCCAGAAACAAGGGGAGAAAATAAAGAAAGTGCTTGACAAGGGAAATGAAGTGAGGATAATAGGACAGGACACAGACATAAAATTCAGCATAAAAGGAAGACTGGGGGCCAACTCAGCAGGAAAATTCAACATGCCAGACGGAGAGGTGTTCACATCACCCATAGAAACAACAACATATGGACACATCTACTTCGAATTCCCAGCAGTATACGGAGGAAAAGAAGTCGAAGGAGTGAGACTGGCATTCAGAGACGGAAAAGTAGTAGAGGCAACAGCAAGAAAAAACCAGGACTACCTGGAAAAAATGCTCGGAATGGACAAGGGAGCGAGCAAGCTGGGAGAATTCGGGATAGGAATAAATCACGGAATAAAAAAATTCACAAAAAGAATACTATTCGACGAAAAAATAGGCGGAACAATACACCTAGCATTAGGTAATTCCTTCCCGGAATGCAGGGGAACAAACAAATCAGCACTGCACTGGGACATGATCAAAGACTTAAGAAAAAAAGGACAGGTATACGTAGACAAAAAGCTGATAATAAAAAACGGAAAGATACTAATTTGACTTCTTACCTAACTCCTTAATGATACCCTTACCAGAATCGGAAAGCCTCAGATAAACAGGCTTACCAGAAGGATTGATAGGCTCAACATAACCCTCCTCAACCAACAGGTCGATATGCTTCTTAACAGCAACATGGGTAAGCTTAAGCCTCTTGGCCATAACGTTCAAAAAACAAGGCTCATTCTTCTCATTAGCATTTTTTATGATAAGCAAAATCCTCCTCCTAGTACCTGCACCCTTACTCCAATAAAACAAAACAGATTTTGGGATCATCTCAACTTCTCTCTGACCCTCCTCATCGAGACGAACAAACCATAAGTCGAGTATGCGATGAGCAACGCACCCACAATCGAACTGACCTGCTCCACCAGTAGATTAGTTGACTCGGAAATGGCACCGTAAAACCCGAGAAGAATCGTCCAGTGATGAATGGCAAACACAAAAAAACCCAAAGCCAGCAACAACCAATACCTCTCATGCCTAGTCTCCTTAGACAACTTAAAAGAATAATACACGGCAACCAAAAAAACAACAGAAGCCAAAAAAGCAAGAACCTTTAACACAACATCAAAAACCATCTACCCACCTCCTTTATTGAAAAAATAACCCTAAGCAGATTTATATTTCTTTTCCTTTAGATTAAGGTTACATTATAGTAACATTTATATAGG
>JAZDEN010000047.1:0-2572 GCA_043808805.1 archaeon
TGGAAGGAGTTTTATTGGAAGCCTATGAAAAGTATGCTTGATAGGAGGTAATTCTCTAATCTATATTTTGAAGGCAACAAAACTATATTAATGCTGGTCAGAAGTATTTTTTAGCATGGATGATGATAAAAAAAAGGGGACTATTATCTTCGCTCTTAATTCTACAAGGCGTTTTGGCGAGAAATTGGGTGCTAATGGCCTTGTCTATGAGACCACTTTTCCCGACGGTGAGGTGTATGTAAGGCCCGATGAGGACATCCGTGGTGCTGACATTTTTGTTGTCCAGTCTCTGCATAATTTTGGTGATGACCATGAGAGTTTGGGTGATAAGCTTTGGAAGTTGGCTGTCTTTTGTAATGCCTCCCATCATGCTTCTGCTGATCGTATAACCGCTGTCATTCCTTATCTTGCTTATTCCAGGCAGGACAGGAAGACTGAAGGTAGGGCTCCTCTTTCTGCCCAGGCTTTGGCTGATACGCTTCAGGCTAATTTTGTCAATCGTTTGTTGACTATGGATCCTCATAACGCAGCAATTCAGAGTGCCTATAGGATTCCTTCTGACATTCTTTCTCCTTTGAGGCCTCTTGTTGATTTTCTTGTTCCTTACATGATGAAGTATGAGAAGAATGCCTTGCTTGCCCCTGATTATGGTGCTAAGAAGGAGCGTATAGATCCCTTGGAGGATAAGGTTTTGAAGTATTTCAATGACAAGCCTCCTTTTGAGCTCATTACTGGCGTTACTGATAAGACTAGGAAGTCCGGTTCTTCTATAAAGTCTCATGGCATTATAGTGTTTGGTGACATTTCAGGCTCTTTGGTGGTCATTCCCGACGATGAATCTTCTACCGGTGGCACTATTGAGAATGCTGCTAATTTTGCTAAGGAGGCTGGTGCCGCTTATGTTATCGGTACTGTTGTTCATAACAAGCTGGGTTATGAGGCTGCTAGTAGGATGCAGGATGCTAAGAGTATTGATATGTTTGTTGTTACTGACACTATCTGCAGGCCTCCTGAGTTCTTCCAGGAGTTCCCTAAGTTTAAGGAGCTGTCTGTTGCACCTTATTTCAAGAAGGCTATTGAGAATATTCATATTGATAAGTCTTTGAGTGCTGAGTTGTTCTAGAATTTTTTGTATTCTATCCCGTCTTTTTGGATTATTCCCTCTGCTTCTATCACTATCATGTCGTCTATGCTGTAGCTGTTGTTTATGAACATGTCAACGAATGCCCTTCCGTCTAAAACCTTGTTTGGCAGTATCTTGTATTTTATCTTTGCGTTCCTTTTGAGTATTGGCATTGAATATGGGTACATGAGTGTGTGTATGCCCCCTTCTTTGTCTTCTATTACAACATATTCGAATTCGTGTTGTGATGGTGATCTTGCCTCTCTGGATGATTCCTTTGAGAATGTCAGTCTTGAGGTTTTTGTTTTTATTATTCTGCCTTCTAATTCTGATATTTGGGTGTTTTCTTCGCTTATTTGTGGCTTTTTTACGTAGTCTTCTGATACGTTTTTTGGTTTTTTGTCGCCGCATCCGTACAGTGCTAGTAGCATCATTCCTGTGATTACTGCTTTTTTCATTCCGGCAGTATAGCGAGGGTGTGTGTTTATAATCTTTGCTGTGGTTGTGAAAAACTTATATACTTGGTGTGTTTTCCTATACGTGATGACTGAGTTAAGGGTTCTGCATTATGACAGGGACCAAAAAGGGGTGAGGCAGGTTAAGAACTCTGCTATGCTTTCTGAGGCTCTTCCTGGCGGTGTTAGGTTGATTAATGTCTGTCATCTTAAGTCTTTTTCCGGTGTTGTTGGTCTTGAGGATATGCTTCTTGATGATCCTCTTCCTTTTGATGTTGCTATTGTTAATGGCTGTTCTCCTGATGCTTATCGTGTTTTGGAGTCTGTTAAGGCTGGTTTGGAGTTGAATTCTCTCTCTCCTTCTAGGATTATTTATCTCTGCCCTGACGGTTCTGTGTCTGATAATGGTGTTAGGGCTGTTCCTGTTGGCAGCAACGGTTATTTTGTTAATTCTAAGAATGCTAGGCAGGTTGTTGACAGGCTTGTTGAGCTGTCTAAGGTTAATTCTTCTGAGTCTGGTCCTGGTTTTGTTATGTACTAGAATGTTTTTTCTGCAAGTGTTAGTTCCTCGTAGTAAGGGTTCTCTTCTCTTCTTTTCTTCTCGTATTCTACAAGTGTTGCTTTGAATACTACTAGGAAGTCTTGTTGCTCATCCCATCTTAACGCGTCATAATCCTTCTGTTTGACCTTTATATGGAGCTTTTCAGAGAATATCGGGTTGAATATTCTTGTTTCCAGTGGTGGTCTGAAGTCGAAGTCAAATATGCCGTTGCCGAAATCCATAGGGGTTTTCTTGTATATGTAATCTGCCAGTTCTTTTCCAAGTCTGTCTGCTTTTGTCGCTGCTGCTATGCCCTCATGCCTTAGCTCTTTGTCTAGGCACATGACTTCGAAGAGGTCTGAATCTTCTTCCTTTTCTCTTCTCCATTTTACTGGGTAGTATGTTGGCATGGCTTCTGTTATTCCCCTTTTATTTATAAGGATTATTGTGGTT
>JAZDEN010000048.1:0-14353 GCA_043808805.1 archaeon
AGTAATACACCCCCACTTCAAAAAAGACTCACCGCTGATAAAAGAAATGTTCGAGATAGTAAAGAGACTAAAAGGAAGCGCAACAGGGGAACACGGGATAGGGATAATGAAAAAAGAATTCCTGGAAAAAGAAAAAGCAGAAGAGATAAAAAAACTCAAAAAAACTTACGATGAAAAGAACTTATTTAACAAAGGAAAAGTAATATGAAAGCAAAAAAATGCACCGAATGCGGAATGTGCAAGACGAGCTGCCCAGCATACAAGGCACTCCAAAGAGAAACGGTAAGCCCAAGGGGCAAAGCGATGCTCATGAAAGAAGGAATAAAAAATGAAGTATTCTACATATGCACGCTATGTCAAGCATGCGAAAAAAATTGCCCGCTAAACCTAGACTTAGGCCTTAAAGAATACAGGGCAGAGCTTATACAGAACAGAGTAGAAACAGAAGCAGCAAAAAAAATGGTAGAGAACGTAAGACAACACGGAAACCCATTCGGCAAGGTAGAAAAGGGCAAGATTCCGAAAGACTTATATTGTTGTTAAACAAGAAAAATAATATGAGAGCAGAAATAAAACAGGACATAATTTCTATCATAAAAGAAGCTCTCGCAGCGATAAAACAAAACGACACAGAGAAGCTGAGGGAAATAAGTGACCACACAATACACAATGCGAGCATATACCAAGACAAAAACTCAACGTCCATAGCAGTAATAATATACTCACTTTCAAAGGTATTTGAAAAACACGAATACAAGGAATACAAAAACTGGAAAGACTTCTACATGAAATGCATAAAGAACCTTGAACAAGCAAAATACAACCTAACCATGGACCAGGTCGGAAGATACAGCACCAACATAAAAACACTATTCAGGCTCATATCGGAAATAGAGCAACAACTCGGAATGTTCATAACGGAAGTGCTGAAACAGGCACAGATAAAAAAAGCAAGCAAGATATACGAACACGGAATATCTATAGGAAGAACAGCGGAACTGCTGGGGGTATCCCAGTGGGAACTGATGGCATACACGGGGCAGACGAAAATATCTGAGATAGCACCAGGAACAAAATCTGTGAAAGAAAGACTAAAATTCACAAGACAATTATTTTCATGAAAAAACTTCTGATAGCAGGCATAGACCCCGGAACAACTTTGGGTTATGCCCTACTCGACCTGAAGGGAAATGTAGTAAAAATAAGAAGCTCAAAGCAGCTCGACATGAGTTCTCTGATACTTGAGATGATAAAAGAGGGCAGGGTGATAATTGTCGGAACAGACAGGAAAAAAGCACCCAAGTTCGCTGATAAGCTAGCAAGCAAAATAGGAGCGAGACTCATAAAACCAGAAGAAGACTTAGCCGTTGAACAAAAAAGAGAACTCACAAAAGGAGAAGAATTCGGGAACGAACATGAGAAAGACGCCCTCGCATCAGCAATTTACGCTTTCAAAAGAATAAGAAGCCTGCTAATAAAAGTCGATTTATACCTGAAAGAACATGACAAAGAAAACATAAAAAACGAAGTGGAAGAGATAGTGCTTAGGGATTACAATGTAAACATATCAGAAGCGATAGCGATGGTAGAACAACCAGAAAAACAAGAAGAAAAAAAGAGAAAGAGAAACAGAACAGGAAAAATAAAGGAAGAAGAATACTACGAAGAAGAAAAAGAAAAACTAAAAGATGTAAGGGAAGTGGAAAGAAGACTGGGAATGCTGAAAGCAGACATGGCCAAGATAGTAAAAAAGAAGATGAAGAAAGTCATCAAGATAAAAGACCAGAAAATAGACCTGCTTATAAGAAAAATAAGAGAGCAGGAAGAGAAGCTAAAGGAGATGGAAGAACACCTGGAAAAGATGCTAGAACTGATGAAAAAAGCAGAAGAAAACATAATACTCAGAAAAATAAAAAACCTGTCCCTTGAGGAGATAGAAAAACACGAACTGGGAAAGGTAATATACGTGGAAGACCCGAACATATTCAGCGAAAAAAGCGCAGGAAAGATAAGGGAAAGCGTGGAAATAATAATATCAAAAAAACAAATGAGCGCCAAGGTCAGGGAGAAATTCAAGGTCATATTCATAAACGCGAACAAGCTTAACGCGTATGAGGAAAACGGCATAATATTAATAAACAAAGAAAAACTAGAAAAAGAAAAGAAGAAAGTAGACATACTAAAAAAGGTAATAGACGAATACAGAGAAACAAGATGAAAAAGAGGTACCAGGCAATATTCATCCTGCTAGCCCTATTGCTGCTCTACCTCGTTCTAAACAAAATAGGCTTTGAAAAAATAATAGAAAACCTGAAACTGCTGAGAGGGTACTACCTCCTGATTGCCCTAGCCATGACATTTGCAATGTTCGCCGCATGGAACTACAAATGGAAAATACTGGTTGATAAGGTGAGCAAGATAAGATTCTGGGAACTATTCCCAATAATGATGGCGGGCCTATTCATCGACTCATCAACGCCGACGTTCAACCTTGGAGGAGAACCGCTGAAAGCCTACTACCTGGGAAAAAAATTCAAAAAAGGAAAAGCCGAGTACCTGGCGAGTATAATAATCGACAAGGGAATGAATACCTTAACATCATTAACCCTCATAGTGATATCCCTACTAATTGCAGCGTTATTCTTCAAGATATCGCTAACAGCAAAAGTGGTCATAGAGAGCATAATGGTGGTGATGCTGGCAGCTGTGGCAGGGATATTCCTCTACAAAAAAACGAAATCAACAATGATAGGACTTATACAGAGGGTTCTGAAGAAAAAATTCAAAACAAAAAAACACCTGGAAGGATACATAGAAAAAAACAAAGACCTGATAATAAACTACATAAAAGGGTTCTACAAGAACAAGAAAACACTTACAGTTTCCATAATAGCCTGCCTGCTTATGCAAGCACTGATATTTGGCAAATCATACATATTCTTCATAGCACTCGGACAGAGCGTAAACCCCCTGTACATAATAATAGCAGTGTCCATAGCAATGGTCGTAGGGCAACTGGTAATAATACCCGGCGGCATAGGTGTTGTGGAAAGCAGCATGATCAGCTTATACGCATTACTCGGAATAAGCCCAGAAATAGCAGTGATAGTAACGATACTTGACAGAATAACATACTACATCTTCTCACTAGGGATAGGATACCTTTCGCTGATTTATGCGAACTACAAATATCACGCTTAATTAAAAAGAAAAATCTAAAGCCTCATCATAACCAAGCATGAAACCTTCTTCCTCTGCCGAGATCTCATCATCCTCCAACAGAGTAATCCTAACCTCTTCCGCATATATATCCTCTTCGTACATTTTTATCACCTCTCCTTAAGGGCAGACTCCTCAGCTGCTTGCTGAAGAGCAAGCTTATATTATCGTGGCTCACATCAGCCATAGCAGTATAATCCCTGATTTTCCTCAAATCCTCCAAAAGAGAGCTCACGCTAAGTTCTTTCATCCTAACCACCTCCTTACGGCAACCCCTTTAACCCTTGCCAACCTGACTTACTAGGTTAGAAGGCAGAACACTTTAAAAGGGCTGCGCGCAAGCATGACGGATGTCCAGTGGCTTGGAAATATATTTTATAAAATATATAAAAAAATGGCTAGTAAAATTTAAATAAACAGACAAAGATAAAGCATTTGATACAAATGGGAGTAATAGCCAGGTGCAAATGCCCAAACAACGGGCTTTTCGTAACATCCATAGTCTTTCTCATAGTATTCCTGGGAAGCGAGCTCATGTTCAGGATGTACGACCTGTACAGGATATTCCCAGAGGTAGACATAATAAGCCACCTGCTCTCAGGCATGACACTAGGGGCAGGAATATACTGGATATTCACCCTGAACTCAGTGAGAAAAAAGGCATTAATGGCAGTGTTCTTCACATTCGTCGTTGGAGTGATATGGGAGATACTCGAGATGCTGGAAGAAAAGGTCGTGCCCAACCCACCCTGGTTAAGGGACTACTTCTTCTATGACGGGGCCTTCGACATCCTAGTCATGGTGATAGGAAGCATACTAGCAATAGACCTAATCTACATGCTAAGATACAAGACAAAAATCCTAGAATGAAGATTTATAAACCCTAAAATTCTGAAAAATAAGTATGTGCTCATTATGCGGAAACACAGGCGCAGAACACACACTATTAGCGATAGGACCACAACTCCTAACCATATTCCTCGCCAGAATAAAAGGGGCTGCAAAAGGGCTTAAAAACAAAATACAAAAAAAGAAATAAGGTTTTGAAACACAACAATCTTTTTTAATAAAACACAATCTTTCTTCTTCCATGGGATACCCATACTATGAACTCATAGGCCCAGCAATACTTCTAGACAACCCCGGAATAACAAAAGAGGAATTCATCAAACTACTGGACAGGACACACTCCAGCAAATTCAGGGAATACAAAGAGAAGGGAGAGGAGGCATGGGAATTTCATGACCCAAGAGACGACATACAGGAACACCATGAGGGATTGGAAGGGCTGGCACAAACACTAAGCCTCGAACACACAAAAGAATTCGCAGAATTCCAGACACCAAAAGAGGATGATAACGGACTGTACATAAGACCACCAATGTTCATACCCGGCGACATGGCCAAAGAAATGATTGAAGGTGGTGGAAGAAAACCACACGTGATAATCCACATAAGAAACGTGCTTCATGAACCAAAAGAGGTAGAACAACTCTCATGGGAAAAGCTGGGGCCTGGAAGCATATGGGAAGAATGCCAGATGGGAGAGGACAAAGGGCTGGTCGAGAAGATAATCAAAGAAGAATCATTAGTGGAAAAACAAGATGAAGATGATGACGAAGACCCAACAATGAGCGGACCCCAATACAGATACACAATGATAATAAGGCCGATAGAAAAAGAATATGATGTGCAAAAATTCAAATCACTTGAAAGACTCATGAAGAAATGGCCACAGTTCAGAGTAATGAACAAATACAACTTCAGACAAGAAACAGGCACATTCTCAATGGCAAAGAACTTCATATGGGATCAGAGAAAAGAAAAGTATTACCTGAGCGAGCAAACATACAACCAGATACCAGTAAGCGGCATACTGGAAAAAGGATACACAGACTTGATACTAACAGCAGAGGCGATAAAACACCAGGCATGGAAGCTGATATCATACAAAGGGTTACAACACTTGCCAAGATTCCTGAAAGACTTCCCAGACTCACACAAGAGATACGAGAAGGCGGTAATAGACGGGGAACTATGCATGTTTGCCATGAAAAAAGGGCTGACAACAACAGACTACCTGAGGCTCAGGGTTGAAAACATGATAAGGAGATAACCCCAAATCAATCTTCTCTCTATGATAAAAACTTCCTCAATACAACAAAAGATATAAATAAATCCAAAACATGGAAAAACAGGTGATACGATGAAAAATACGCCAGACAACGAACTGATGAAAGAACTGCACGTAGACAGAAAGACCCTGGAAATGTTCAAAAAAGTCCAGAAACAAACCCTCAAAGAGGCAAAAAAACTGGGCAAAAAAAGGAAAGGGAAAATAAAGATATTAGGCATATCAGGATCAGCAAGATACATCTACGACATGGCACAGGAAAACTCAAATTCTGAAGAACTGCTGAAAAGATGCCTGGCACAATGCGAAAAACTCGGGGCAAAAACAGAGATGATAATACTAAGGGATGAGAGCATCGGTTATTGCAAGGCATGCTACTCAACAACAAACACGCAATGCCACTTCTACTGCTCTTGTTATCCAAAAGGAAAACCACAGGGAGATGACATGACAAACAAACTATATGACAAGATACTGGAAGCAGATGCAATAATATTCGCAACACCGGTAAACAACTTCAAGATGTCAACACTAATGGCAACGTTCCTAGACAGATGCATATCACTCGACGGAAGCCTACCACCAGCAGACCCGAAAGACCCAAAAAACAGGGAACTCAACATAAAACACATGAAATTCATCGAAAGAACAACCGATCCTAAAATACCAGGAAGCGGAATGCTAAGAAGATTCCCAGGAAAAGTGGCAGGGTTAATAGTAACAGGACACGAGGAAGGGGCATCGATGGTGATGAGCAGCCTCTTCATGACACTAAACCACTTCGGAATGATGTTCCCACCATTCTCAACAGTATACGCAATGTCATCAGAATGCATCTCAACATACGAGGACAAGGAAAGAGTGCTGGGAGAATGCCACAAAACAGAAATAGAGATGCTCGCAAAGAACATGATACTCGGAGTGAAAGCAGCAAGGGCGGCAAAGCCAACCGAATGGGGAAACGACAATTCAAGAAACTAATAGGGGGTAATCAAATGGGAGAGCAAATAAGCGTAGCAAAGGAAATGGTAAAAGACCACAACAGGGTGGGAAACCTTCTCATGATACTGAAACAAAACATGGACCAAAGCCACGAGCAGGTACTAAAACTCCTGGACAACTTCATGTGGCACCTGGAAAAACACTTCTTCATAGAAGAAAAAATAGTCCTAATAGACTACCACCCAACAGACGAGAAAACATCAGAAGAACTGTCAGAAACATTGAAAGAACACGAAAGAATACTTGATATGGTAAGAAGGATGGCAGAAGACCTAAAACAAAGCAAGAAAATACAGATAGAACCACTCTACGATTTACTATTAAAACACAAGGAATACGAAGATGAGGTTTTGTACCCCCTGCTGGATCTTGAATTAAAGGAATCACAGAAGAAAATCATAGTAGAGAAGATAAATGACTACTACAAATGGCAATAAATTCTTGGAAATAGACCTTGAAGAGATCTTCAGCGTAGAACGAAAACTGAGCAGAAGCAAGGTAGAACACTTCAAGAGGAAGGGACTGGAGAGACTGATGAAGCACATACAGATCGTGATACCACCCACACAAAACTATGCCTACTGCAGCCAAAACATAGTAGAACTAGGCGACAAATGCCACAGATGCAGGGCATTGTACGATCTTGGCGTTAGAAAAATCGTAGTAGAAGACCATGGCGAGGGAAGGATAAGCCCATACCCACCAACAAAATTAAAAGACGCCCCCCTGCTCAACAACAAGGAATACAAAAAATGGCTAAAGGAATATGAAGACACCATAATAGACTTCTACACAGGAAAAAAATACCCCCTAATGATAAGGGAATAATCACTTAAACTCAGATAGGTCCTTGACAGAGAAAAAGATTAGTGACTGTTTCCCACCCTTATCAGAAATACCATCCTTGATCGAGATAAGGCCAGCCTTCTCCATATCAGAAACCTTCCTCTGAAAGGTACGGTAAGACTTGTCATAAGAACCCTTGTAAACATCATAAATCTCAGAAGCAGCCTTGCCAGAATTCTCCTTGATTATCCTCAATATATCCTTCTCCTCATCCTCAAGGGAATCGGTAGAGCGAAGCTTGAAATCAGAAATCTTGGAAACAGCCTTCTCAGTATGGGGCACCAGAACTTTTCTCGAAGAGGCCATCTCAGCAAAATTAGCAGACTCACGCATCAGAAACAGACCAGTCCTTATATCCTGCAGCTTATGTGCATTCTCAACAACAAGATTAAAGGCGTCATCAGACCAGACATTCCTAACAAAAGCATACTCCATACGCTGCGAGAGAATATCCCTAGTCTCGTTGTAATTGTAAGGCCTGAAATCCAATGATTCGGGAATAAGCCTTGAACGAATCCTATGGTCAAGAGAAGACATCCAAGACCTGTCATTAGTAACAAGCAGGACAACTTTGCGATAAACATCATCACAGACAGCATAAAGGATTGAGACATCATCCAACTTATCAACCTCATCAAAACAGAAAACAGCAGACTTCTTATTGATCAACTTAACAACCTCAGACCAGAGCTCATCAGCCTTACGATTCTGAACCCACTTATAACCTAATTGATCACACAGGTCAAGAACAATTTTATACATCGTGTTCTTCTTCCAGCAGTTTATGTAGAAAGGGACTATGTCATCAGTCTTGCCCTCCAACTCCTTGAAAATATGCTTGATGGCAACAGTCTTTCCAATACCAGGCTTGCCTGTAATGAAAAGATTACGGCCAGAACGCTTCTGAAACAGGGGCTTCATAACATCAGCAATGTAATGCGTCTCATTCTCCCTGTGAGGAATCAACTTTGGAATGAAATCAGGGTCCAAGGCATCAGAATTAAGGAAAAGAGACTCAGAATCCTTAAGCATATTGTCAAACAAACCCATCAAACCACCCCTATGCTTAGAGATAAGGCTCATGTTTAAAAAGATTGTGATGAAAAAATAGAAAGTTTATAAAACCCACAATAAAAGAAAAGGAACATGAAACAGTGGTACAAGATGACAGTATACAGGGGGCATGCGGCACACAGCCACGCACATGACACACCAGTCTACATCTTTGAGAGCAGCACAATGCGAGCATATAACAGATTCAAGTACAAGATGCCGGGGCTTAAATTCAAACCAAACAGCGATCCACACAACAAACCCAGACACTGCAGATTCCCAGACATAATGCCATTATCAAAAGAAGAGGGGGAAAGACTCGAGGAAAAGATAAAAAAAGAAGGAAGAGTAAACCTAACATGGGCAAAAAGAACGTGGTACTATGAATTTAGATAATTAGACAACACTACTAACATGGTCAGCCTTATGGAACTTAATAACACTATCAACAAAACTCTCAATCTTAGCCTCATGGCTCACAACAACAATCTGTTTCACATTCAACTCATCAAGAACAGGCTTAATCCTGTCCAACTGCTCTGAAGAGAAACCATCAGTGGGCTCATCAAGAATAATCAGGTCACGAGTCCTAATATCAGACATAAGATTATTGATAACCTGATTAAGAGCAAGACGATAAGACAGGGCAGCAGCAGTCTTCTCACCACCAGAGAGATATTCATAATCCATCTCATGACCATCCTGGATAATAACAGGAGAGAAATCAGAGCCGAGCTTAACCTTCAAAGACTCATTATCAATAATCATGTCAAACCACTTCTGGAAGAAGGCATCAAAATCAGCGTGGACACGAAGCATAATATTCTTCTCGATGACATCCATAAGATTGATGAAATGCTCATCCAGCCAATCATGAGTCGAACTCAGATTAACAAGCCTGTCCTTAACCATCGTCTTATGCTCAATTTCAGAAACCAAAGAGGCAACAACCTCCATGTAATTCTTCAACTCAACATCAAGAGAAGCTTTCTCAACATCCAGGCCATGCTGCCTCTCAAGCAGGGCATCAAGCTCATCCCTAACCTTAACAAACCTGGAATCGGCATCGGCAAAACCAGAAATCTTAGAAGAAATACCAGACTTAAGAGACTCGATACTAACTATCGCATGACGCAAGGCCTCAACCTGCTCAGAGACCTTAGTTTTCCTCAACTCCTTCTCAATTATATGGGATTTCTTCAGCTTGAAAAGTTCAGCCTTAGAAGCATCAGCCCTAAGAGCTTCAAGATCCTTCTTCAACTCAGCAACCTCCCTTTCCTTCAAAGCCTTCTTATCAGAAGAATCAACAATCAACTGGGAGAGAGCCTTTATGTTAGCATTCTCAGACTCATTGATAGAATCCTTGTACTCCTCAGAAACAGACTGCTTGCAAGTGGGACAAACATCCAGCTTTAAAATGCTTGACTTAATGGTATCAGAATAATCAAGCCTGGCACGAGATGTAGAGATTTCATTATTTATTGACTGCAACTCCTGCTCAAAAGAAAGAACGACATCCTGTTTAAGCTTAATCTCCTTGTTCACCAAATCGATGTCAACATCATTCTTAATCTCATCCTTCAGACGCATGATGTCGGAATTAATGGAAACGAGCTCACCATTAAGGTCAGAAAGCTGCTTCGACTTGTTCCTCAGGTCAAACTCAGCAAACTCAAAATCCTTTTTCAGCTCCTCAAACTTCTTGACATCAGCCTCAGCAAGCTTCAAATCCTCTTTCTTGTGGACAACCAAACCCTTAACCTCAACAACCTTAGGCGTGAGGGAATCAAGCTGACCCCTGACAAGAGAGAGCCTCTCCTCATTATTCTTCAACTCACTCTTCTTATCCTCCAAGTCAGCAATCATGCCAGCAAACTCCTTCATCTTCTCCCTCAACCTAGAAGAGAAGACCTTCGAATTCTCCTTAACACGCTTGTACTTATCAATACCAAAAACACGACGCAACGTATCAAGCCTTAAATCAGGCTCACCGAGAAGAATCTGCTTCATCTCCTCCTGCGGCGTGTAAACGGTATAGCGGAAAATCAGGGACTTCGACTTCGTAAGAAGCTCTTGTGGGTAATGCAAGAGATCAAGAACAGCCTGCTTCAACTCCATCGCAGTGGCCTCCTTCTTGATACCATTAACAGTAATGAAACCGGAATCCTGAACAACACTCGAACTTGAACGCTTCAAAGCACGCTTGAGAACAACCTCCTTGTCATCAATAGAAAAGGATAGCTCAACAAAACCGAAATCACGGCCGTTACGAAGAAGAGAGGCACCTGAAAGTGAACCCTTCCTCAAACCGAACAAGGCAAAATCAACAGCAAGCAGGATAGTTGACTTGCCAGAACCGACATCACCCGAAAGGAGGACAGAACCCTGAGGGAACTGAATAGTCTGATCCAAGTAACTGCGAATATTCTTGATGCGAATGCTTTTGAGAATCATTTCCAGATATCCTCCAGGGCAAAAACCTTCACAACATCCTTGAGAACCCTGGACTCAAAATCAAAATTCTTCTCACCCTCCTCCTTCTCCTTGTTCAGGGCATGAATAAGATTAACAACCAATTTCTGCTCCTGCTCCTTTGACATGTTCATCAGTGGGTATTGGCCGATGTGCTGCTCAATCAACTTCAACTCAACATCCTGAACATCAGCAGTATCAACCTTCATCTCCTCAAACTCCTTACTCGTCAACTTAGTGGTATTCCTCAAGACAAAATAAGCAGAAGAAAAAGCATCAAGGACAGACTTGAAATCAACATCAGAAGGCTTGCCTGAAGCAAGAGTACCCTCAACACGAATCGTGACAATCTTATCATCAACACCAACAGCATTCTTAATCAACTCCGAACGAACCTGCTCAGGAGTCTTACCCTCAGCATCAACAGAAATAACCTTAACATCCTTCAGCTTGATAGGAACATACTTGAACTCAAGATTATTGTCAACGATGTAAAAGCCGCCATGATTAAACTCTTCCAGCTCCTTGAAATTATTGGGGAACAAAGCGCCTGGAAAGGTGAGAAGACCGTTACCAATCTTCTTATCAAAAATATAATGAACATGACCACCTGCATAATAATTAAAATTCTTCGGCAACGAGGCAACAGACTGGGCCTCCATCTTCTCCATACCAGCAGGCTTGAACTCCTCCAGGGCAGTGTGGAACATAAAAATCTTAAAACCAGGCTCAGACTCAAGGTTGGACTTGTCAAGAACCTCATAATAAGACTTCTCAAGGCCGCCCTTCTTACCAAGCAGACCAGTAATCTTGACACCGGTCTTATCCTCTGTGAAAACAAGCCTATCGTCCTGGAAACGGAAAACATTCTCAATCAAACCAGCCTTCTCAAGAACATCAAGCATAGTCTTGCCAGAGGGAGAAAAATCATGAGAGCCGGGAATTATGTAAACAGAAATGTCATGGTCCTTAGCCTTCTTAAGAACAGAAGCAGCATCACGCAACAAATCAATTGAAGGCAGAGCAGTGTTGAACAGGTCACCTGAAATCAGGATGAAGGCAACGTGCTCAGAGATGCACTTCTCAATAGCAATGTCAAACACCTTGACACCCAATTCCTTCATCTGAGGCTCACGCCACCCCCCAATATGGCAATCAGCCATGTGAGCAAACTTCATACTCGAGATTTTAGCAAAGGGATAATATAAAGATTATTATTGTGGAGAAGGCAAACGAAACTTTTTTAATCTGGACTATAATGCTAAAACCCAATGAAATGGTATTTCTGTGCAAAATGCGATGAATGGTATAATGAGGAAGAGGCAGACAGATTCAAAAAGACCTGCCCAGAATGTGACGGTGGCCTCATAATAACCTGCCCGAAATGTATGAAGCCGGAAAAACTATGCAAATGCGAGAAATAAAATGGCAATAGACTACATCTACTACCCAACAATACAACTAGGGCCGATAACAATATTCACATGGGGCCTGCTGGTAGCAATAGGATTCTTAACCGGAATACTGCTGGCAGTAAGATACGGAAAGAAGATAGGCCTAAAGGAAGACAATGTCTATGGGCTGTGTTTCTACATACTTCTAGGATCAATAATAGGCGCAAGACTGCTGTTTGTTTTAACAAACCTGGGAACCTTCACAGAAGACCCATTAGGGGTGTTCAAGGTATGGCAGGGAGGCATGGACTTCATAGGAGGATTAGGAGGAGGGGTACTAGCAGCATACCTATTCGTAAAAATAAAGAAACTGAACTTCTGGACTTACAGCGACTTAGTAGCACCATACATAGCACTGGGACACGCACTAGGAAGACTGGGCTGCGTATTAGGAGATGGGGGCCATCTAGGCAAGCCAACAGACTTCCTGTGGGGCATAGCATACGAAGGGGTGGTAAGGCATCCAGGAGCCTTGTATGAGATGATAGCACTGATAGGGCTGTTCATATTCCTGATAGAAATAAGAAAAAGAAACCTGAAAACAGGAACGTTATTCTTCTCATACATCTGGGGGTATAGCATACTAAGGTTTGGGATAGATTTCCTAAGGGCTGATAGGATATTCTACGGCCTGACAGGAACCCAGTGGGGGCTGATAGGGGCAAGCATATTCGCAGCAATCATGATGAGAAAGATAAGCAAGAAAGAACCCCAAAAAGAAGAGATAAAACTACAGCTGAAACAAGAGAAAAAAGAAGAGGCAAATGAGCCTGTGAAAGAAACTTCTAAGGATGAATTAACCATAATAGAATAGTAAAATGAATTTATTCTTTTTATATAGTTAATTAATTATTTAAAGAGAGGAGTATTCCCAAACAATAGCCAGTGGAAAGGCCAAAAAGAGGTATATTTTGAAAGTTCTGATGTTTGGGTGGGAGTACCCTCCGTACAAGAGCGGAGGACTTGGCACAGCATGCTTTGGCTTGACAAAGGGTTTGAAGAACAACAATGTTGATGTGATATTCGTCCTACCGGCAGGAGACAGGGACAAGGCAGACAACCGCTATGTAAAGATGCTCATAGCAAGCGATTACGGAAGCATCAAGTTCATAGGCATACCAACAATCCTAACACCCTACATGACATCAGAAAGCTATGACACAGTAAAAGCAGAAAAGGGGTCAAGAGGCAACATCTACGGAAGAAACCTATTCCAAGAGGTAATGAACTACGCAAGAAGGGCCAGGATAATAGCAGAAAAAGAAGAATTTGACATCATCCACTGCCACGACTGGATGACCTACCTGGCAGGGATAGAGGCAAAAAAAGCATCAGGAAAGAAACTAGTCGTACACATACACGCAACAGAATTCGATAGGACAGGAGGAAACGGGGCAAACGAATACGTCTACCAGCTGGAAAAGAGAGGTTTCGAAGCAGCAGACAAGATAGTGGCAGTAAGCAACTTCACAAAAAACCAGGTAGTAAACCACTACGGCATAAACCCAGACAAGGTGGATGTCGTACACAACGCGGTTGAAAAAGAACACAACAAATTCCAAAACCTCCAGCCAGGAAAAGACAAATTAGTATTATTCCTGGGAAGGATAACACTCCAAAAAGGACCAGAATACTTCGTTTACGCAGCAAAAAAAGTGCTGGACAAAATGAAAGACGTGAAATTCGTGATGGTAGGATCAGGAGACATGCTGGAAAGAATGATCAACCTAACAATAGACCTAGGAATAAACGACCACTTCCTATTCACAGGATTCCTTGAAGGGGACGACCTAGACAAGGTATACAGCATGGCAAGACTATATGTAATGCCATCAGTGTCAGAACCATTCGGGATAACACCACTGGAATCAATAACAAACGGAACACCTGTATTGATATCAAAACCGGCAGGAGGATCAGAAGTATTACACCATGCGCTAAAAGTGGACTTCTGGGATGTTACTGAGATAGCAAATAAGATGCGAGCGGTTTTAAAACACGAAGAGCTACATGAAACCCTAAAAGAGAACGGACAAGCGCAATTAAACTCAATAAGCTGGAACAAGTCAGCAAGAAAGGTATTAGACGTTTACAAGAAGGTGATGGGATGGTAAGCATATGCATGTACTTCCAAGTACACCAGCCAACAAGGCTAAGAAATTACACGATATTT
>JAZDEN010000049.1:0-3811 GCA_043808805.1 archaeon
GCATCAATCCCCTTAACAACATGATTGAAATCAGAATCACGCTTGTTATCAAGGAAATCCTTAGTCTTCTCAGAAAGGAACTTGGCAATGGGAGCAGCAACATTCAAACCAAGAGCGGTGTTAATACCCTCCAAGCCAGGGGAAAGATTAACCTCAATAACATACATCCTCTTATTATGCTCCAGCATGTCAACAGCGCAGAGATCACACTTTATAGCCCTAGCAGCCCTGACAGCAACCTGCCCAGCATCAAAATCAAGCTCGTAAGGCTCACCAACACCACCCTGATGGATGTTAGCACGGAACTCCTCAGACGAGGGATTCTTCCTCTTCATACAAGCAACAACCCTATCACCAGCAACAATAGCCCTTATATCAGAGGCATCAGTCTCGATGTACTCCTGGATTATGTAAGGCTGATTAAAAGCATCCAAAGCATCAATCATAGACCTAGCTGACTGGACAGAATCAGCAACCATAACACCCTTACCCTGAGTCCCAGTAGGAATCTTGATGATTATAGGATATTTAACAGTGCCAAAAAGCTGCTTGGCAGAGTTTGTTGTTGAGGAAACATAAGTCGTAGGCATGGGAATCTTACACTTTTGCAGTTCAAGGAATGTGAGCAACTTGTTATGACCCAAAGGAAAAGAGGTTGCATGCAGGGGAAGGTAACATTTGTGGGAAAGAGCACAGGTTATAGAAGACTGAAGCATGGCATACTTATAGGAACCACGAACATAAACACAGTCATAATGCTCAAGAGGCTTGCCCTCATAAAAAACCTTGAAATCCTTGGAATCCATCTCAACATCAACCTTCCTAATATCAATATGGTCCGTAACCTCAAAGTACTTCTTAGCCTCATCAAGAATATTCTTGCTCGAAGTACCACCCAAACTTATTATCGCCAGCTTCATTTTCCCGGATCCACCAAAAACCCCTTCTTCAAAATATCCTGACCTATCAACAACTGATATCTCATCTTAGAACGGTCAGCAACATTAAACATGGTATGGATCCTCCTGCCCTGTATTTCCACTTCAGCCTGAACAGTGGGACGAACCTCAACAGAATGCACATTCTTGATCTTAACACTGCCAACAAAAGGGCCGAGGTTAAGCTTAGAATAAAGCTCCTTGGAGATACAACTCCTCTGCGCACCGGTATCTATACGGGCAGTGACCTCCTTCCCGTTAATAAGAACTTTTTCGGTAAGACCCACAACTATTTTATCCATCAAGTTGAAGATTCCTCCAAATTTTATAAAGGTTTCTAAAAGAAAGTTATATAAATTATACAACACAAAAAACTAATCATGGGCTTAGGTCAGACCCTGCGGGACATAAAGAGGTTGAACCAGATAGCGGATGTTCTATTCAAAGTAGAGATGGGCCACGTAATAGAAAGGCTGAACCTGAAATCATACCTAAGCTTCGGCAACAGGCTCAAGAAAAAACAGCCCAAGAAGAACAACCTGCCAGTAAAAATGAGGATGGCCATGGAAGAGTTGGGGGGAACTTTCATAAAATTAGGACAACTGTTAAGCCTAAGACCAGACCTAATACCAGACGAATATTGCAAGGAATTCAGCAAACTACAAGACAACGTCAAAGAATTCTCATACGATGAGGTAAAGCAGACAGTCGAATCAGAGCTGGGAAAACCAATAAGCCAGATATTCAAAAGATTCGACAAAAAGCCACTCGCGGCAGCATCAGTAGGGCAAGTGCACTTCGGAATACTCAAAACAGGAGAAAAAGTGGCTGTAAAGGTGCAAAGGCCGAGAATGGAAGAGATATTCAAAACAGACATAGACATACTATACCACATAGCAGGGCTAATAGAGAAGTATATGCCCGAGATAAGAGAATACAACCCAAAAGGGATCGTCGAAGAATTCGAGAAATACACAACAAGAGAATTAGATTATATGACTGAGGGAAAAAATATAGACATATTCTACAACAACTTCAAGAACGACAATAAGGTAAAAATACCAAAAGTATACTGGGAACACACCACAAAGAAAGTGCTCACCATGGAATACATAGACGGGAAAAGGCTGGGAGATGACAACTTCACAAAGGAAAAAAGAAAGAAAGTCGTAAAGACAGTAACAGACTCCCTAATAAGGCAGGTGCTCGATTACGGCTTCTTCCACGCAGACCCCCACCCGGGAAACATATTCCTAATGAAAAACGACAGGGTAGCATTCCTAGACTTCGGAATTGTAGGGAAAGTAGACCCAACACTAAGAAGAAAGATAGAAGACATAATGATAGGGCTGATAGACAAAGACACAAACCTAGTCGCAAAAACCGTAATAGACGTAGGGATAGTAAGCAGGGACACAGACGTAGCACAACTGGAGAAAGACCTATCAGAACATCTAGGCGAATACCACAACCTATCACTCCAGCAGACAAGCATGACCAACTTCTTCAACGACGCATTCACCCTGGGAAGGAAATACAGGATGAAATTCCCCTCAAACTTCGTATTACTCATAAAAGCAATGGCAACAGCAGAGGGATTCGACAAGAAATACTATCCAGAAGCGAACTTCGTAAAAGCATGCGAACCGTTCGTAAGGAGGGCTATGATGAGAAGAACAACCCCGGCATACCTCATAGAATCGGCAAAGAAAACAGCATGGGACTTCAAGAACATGGTAAGAGGGATACCGGAAAGGGCAACAAGGATAATGGACTTGATGGAGAGAGAGGAGAAGAAAAAGATAGAATTAGAAGAATTGCAAATCAAAAAATTTAAGAACGAAGAAAACAAGAGAGATTACACAACAATACTGGCCATAATAATAGGGACAATAGTCATAGCATCATCACTGATGCTCATATCAAGACTGATGCTGGCAGCAATTACCGGTTATAGCATAAGCATGATGCTAAGCATACTATTACTAGTACACGTAAAGAAAAAGGAGGAAGAACAATGAAAGACCCGCTAAGAAAAGCAATGCTCGTAGGCCTAGGACTGGCTGTCGTGACAAAAGAAAAAGCAGACAAGGTGGCCAAATACTTGATGAAGAAGGGAGAGCTGAACGAGAAAGACGCAAAGAAACTCGTAGACAAGGCAGCCAAGGAAATAGACAAGGCAAGGGCACAGATCGAGAAGGAAGTAAGAAAAGAAGTGGAAAGAATAAGGAAACAGAGGAAAAGATAATTCTGAAACATGCCACATGCAGTAACACACGTATTAGTAGCTATAATCCTAGCAGACATAGTAAGGGATTACATAGCAAAAGACAAAAAACAAGTACCACTATACTTAGTGCTGGTAGCAGGAATAGCCGGGTTATTACCAGACATCGACATAATATTCTACTGGTTCCTAAGACTGGTATCTTCCATAGAGCTATCAGAGGTCCACAGAACCTTTAGCCATACGCTATTTGTGCCGGCAATATTCCTAGCAATCGGATTTGCAACATACAAGATAAAAAGAATTACAAAATATAAAATAAGCATAAGGGATATAGCATTCTTTATAGCTTTAGGCGTGTCTGTACACCTATTCCTGGACTTCTTACTTGCAGGATGGATAAGGCCCTTCTATCCATTCACCACTTACTCTATAGGCTTGAACGTTATACCTACTGAACTTTCAAGAACGGTGATCCCTGGAATTGATGCAATCTTACTTGTGGCATGGCTGGTTCATGAGTACAAGAACCACAGGATAAAAGACTTCATCTAATAGAAGCATGACTTAAGTGAGTGATTTTTTGAATCTTACCAATAAACTTAGGAAGGTTTTAAAGATAAGATTTATGTATTTTGATAATATG
>JAZDEN010000050.1:0-5918 GCA_043808805.1 archaeon
TTCGAACCCACGACTTCCAGCTATCTCCCTTAGATAGAAGGTTTGCCTAAACTCATTTTATCTGGCACTCTATCCAAGCTGAGTTACGGGCCCTTACTAAAAATCACGAATTTTTCTCTTTTTAACCTTTGCTTTTGGGCACTTTCACTTAGCTTTAATGGGAAATATAGTTAAATTTATATATTTTATAATATATAATCAAACATAGGTTAGCATGAAAAAAAAGGGTGATTTTGATAAGGTTGCTTTTATATCAGTCATCTTTGTTTTAATCTTATCGTTGGGTTATGTTCTTTTCATAGGTCCGCCTGCCGGATTCCCTAGGGACGGCAATTATACATGCTACAATGATTTGGATTGTGGCCAGTCTAATATTACTTGGTATTGTGGTAACAACGGGTCTTCATGTTTGTATACTGAATACCACCAGTGTATCTTGCCTGGGACACCTGAGGCCTACTGTATGGGTAGTGGTGGTGGTGGTTGTGCTCCATGCCCTGCTGGATGTTACTTAGGTCATTGTTTGAATGATACAAATTATTCAGACCTTATTGTTAGGAACATAACCTTTGATACCAATGAGAGTGGTGTGCTTCTTGCCTTCCCTGTGATAGTGAATACAGGTACTAGAATGGCTCCTCCGAGCACTGTGCGTGTGTTTGTTGCAGGCGCTGAATATTTCATTCCCATAGGGGTGGTATTCCCTCAGGAGGCTGTTGAGGCAAGGCCCCCTGTTAGGTTAGCTCTCGCACAAGGCATTAGGTACTCCTTTTTTGTGACTGCTGATGTTTTCAATGACGTTTCAGAATCAAATGAGGGTAACAACAATTTTGCTGACCACTACGATGTAAGGTAGGCTGATTCGCAAATATTCTGTTTTTTTCTCAGCAACGCTTATTAAACTCTTCCCTTTAACAAATTGGAATTTTTTTAGGGGGTGCTGAAAATGAGAAAATTAGTTTTGTCGTTGGTTTGCCTGTTGGCATTGCATGTTGCTTCTGCAGGTTTGGTGGTTACTGAGGTCATGTACCATCCGAGTCCTGAGCAGGGTGGGAACTATAACGAGTGGGTTGAGTTGTATAATGACGGTCCTGCGTTTGAATTGTCCGTCTATCTAATCAATGGCAAGTCCATATCTGCAATGAACATCTCTTCGAAGCAGGTGTTTGTTGTTTCCGAGAAGCTTGTTGGCAACGGCAGCCTTGATTCTTATTATGGCAACGGTGATGGCGTCTGGGATTCTTCTGATCCTTTCATGGCTGCTGACGCGTCTTCTTTCAGTCTTGATGATTCTTCCGGCTTTGTTAACGTCTCTGATGGCGTTAATGAGGTTTTCCTTAGTTATGCTTCTTCTTGGGGTGGCGATGGTAATGGTAAGACGCTGGAGAGGACCGCTTTAAGTTCTGATGAGTTTGCTGAGTCTGCTGCTGTTGGCGGTTCTCCCGGGGTTTTATCATCTAACACCTCTGAATCTAATGGTGATTTGAGTGTTGAGGCTTCGATAAACAACATCGCTCCTTCAATAAGTTCAATACTGATTGAGCCGGATGATGCTCCTGAACCTGGCGTTCAGGTCTATCCCGATTACAATACTGACAAGATTGTGAAAATTTCTGCAGAAATTGTCGACGATAATGGTGTTTCTGACATTTCGACTGTTGTTTTGGAGGTTTCTGGCAAGCAGGTTGAACTTATTGGCATAGAGGATTTGAATGAGACTTTGGTAAAATACTCCTGGAATGTTGTTATGAAGCCTGATGATGTGCAGGGGGCTTATAGCATAAACGTTACAGGGACGGATTCGCAGGGATTGTCCTCAAACAACTATTCCCAGTTTGATTATGCTGAGCTTGTCTCGATAAGGTTGAGTTCCAGCAGCATCAATTTTGGTTCTTTGGATCCTGACTCTTCATCGATAAGGAACATTACGATTAGGAACAACGGCAACTCTGTTCTTGACGTCGAGATTTCAGGAACTAACTTGACTAATGGTGACAAATCCATTCCAGTATCAAATTTGGAGTGCATGTTTGACAACGAGTGGTTGCAGATTGATTCAAGGCCTGAGCAGCTTGATGTTAACATAGCAGGGAATTCAGCCAGGGATTTGCCCTTGAGGTTCAACGCTCCTCTCGGTTTCAAGGCTGACACCTACACTGGCACGATAACTATCGCTGCTGTGAGGGGTTAGAATAGATTTTTTATTTTATTTTTTAATTCATCAATGAGTTCGGGTTGGTTATGATGGTAAATGTCTGGAATGTCAAGGTTGAGGATCCTTTTTTGCATGTACTGTTTTGGGAATCTTTTCCCTATTTCAGTCCTCTGTTCTTCTTCCATAACCACGACAACATCTGCCCAGGAGACTTGTTTTTCCGTTACTGGCTTTTCATTGTAGAGTCCTGCCGATTTTGTTTCAAATCTGTTCTTGAATATTTCTTCGGCAGTCTTGCTCCTGTTCTCGTTCTGGTTGCAGATAAAAAGCACTTTCATACAGTAGCCAAGGTGTTTTCTCTTATTATAATTTTTTCTTTAATGCAGGATAATGTTCTCGCCCTTGCGGTTACTCCTTCCCAGGTTGATTTTACGAATTATGGCAAATCAAGCATTGTTGTCTTCAACACAGAGGATTATGTCAAGGATTTTTCAGTCCAATCAACCTATGATGGTTTTTCTGTTGATAAGAATAGTTTGAGGATTCCTCCGAGGTCAAAAGATATTATCAACGTGACATCTTCTTGCAATGATTGTGAGGCAAAACTTTACATCCGCGAGCTTTCCAATTCGAATGGGATAAAGATAGAGCCGGCAGTTATAGTTAAACTATCATCTGGTGAGCCGGAGGAATCTGACAGTGAGTTTGACATTTATCAAGGTAATGATGTTACCTCTTTCTCTTTCCTTGACTTGAAGAAGCCTGAAATCCTTGCCTTCACGATAATCTCTTCCCTTCTTCTAGTGTCAGCCGCTTTCTTCTTCGGCAGAAAGTTTTATATAAAGAAGTTCATTAAAAAAAGCAACGCTAGGAAGAAAAAATGGCTGAAAAAATTATTTTAGGACTTGTAGCCGTTCTGCTTAGCATGATAGTTCTTGTGGCTTGAAAAAGACCACATTTCTTCCCAGATTCTGAAGAAATGTTCCAATAACAGCTACAAGAGGGAGGAATGAGATGTACAAGAGGAAGATAGTGCCTTACGGCGAGGGTTATATGACGCTGAAGCTTAACGGCGACGGCTACCACAGGAAGGGTCATGCGCTGAAGGATTTCAGGGCTCTTTTGAATTATGTTCAGAATGAGAGAGGTAAGGCCAGTTTTGACCTGTCTGAGGTTGGCAGGGATGTCAGGGTTAGGCTTGAGGCTATAATCGCAGGGACTAAGACTGTTAGGGAGAGTGACTGGAATCCGGATGGTGAGCATCGGGCAAAGGTTTAAATATCTTTTTTGATGAGGTTTTTATGATGTATGACTTCAGGAAGATAGAGAGGGGATGGCAGAAGAGATGGGAGAAGGATAAGGTCTTTGAGGCCGATCCTGATAAGAGGAAGAAGTTTTTCATAAACTTTCCCTATCCCTACATCAATGCTTACCTTCATCTTGGTCATGGTTTTTCTGCTACGCGTGTTGATGTGATGGCTCGTTTCAAGAGGATGCAGGGCTTCAACGTTTTATACCCTCAGGCATGGCACTGTACCGGGACTCCTGTCTCTGCTGCTGCCCTGAGGATAAAAGAGAAGGAGCCTAAGCAGTTGAAGATAATGAAGGACATGGGCTTTTCTGACAAGGAAATCCCAAAGTTTGAGAAGCTGGAATACTGGAATGATGTTTTTATCCCAGCTGCCAAGGAGGATTTCTCAAGATTAGGGCTGAGCATTGACTGGCGTAGGAGTTTCATAACAACAGAGCTTAATCCTTTGTATGATAGGTTCATAAGGTGGCAGTTCAGGAAGTTGAAAGAAAAAGATTTTGTTGTTAAGGGTAGGCATCCTGTCGTCTGGTGTCCTAAGGATAACACTCCAGTAGGTGATCATGACCGTGTTGAGGGTGAGGGCAATGCCCCTCAGGAGTTTAGTTTGCTGAAGTTCAAGTTTGAGGATTATTATCTTGTTGCCGCAACCTTGAGGCCTGAGACTGTTTTTGGTGAGACAAACTTCTGGGTTAATCCCGATGTTAAGTATGTCAAGGTTGATGTTAATGGTGAGAAGTGGATTGTTAGCAGGGAATGTTCTGAAAAATTAAAAAATCAGGACAGGAATGTTAAGGTTTTGGGAGAAATCCCTGGTAAGGATTTGGTTGGTAAGTATTGCGAGGCTCCGTTGATTGGTAAAAAAATAATAATCCTGCCTGCAGGCTTCTCTGATCCCAACATAGGCACTGGTTTGGTTACTTCTGTTCCCAGCGACGCTCCTTATGATTACATTGCCCTGCTTGACCTTCAGAAGAATGATGCCGAGATGAAAAAATATAAATTGAATCCTGAAGAGATTAAGAAAATCAAGCCTATCCCCATTATTGATTCTAAGGAGTGGGGTGACCTTCCTGCTGTGAAGATTGTTGAGAAGATGCAGATCAAGGACCAGGACGATCCTAAGTTGGAAGAGGCTACTCAGATCATCTACAAGGCTGGTTTCTATTCTGGTAAGATGAATAAGAACTGCGGCAGGTATGCTGGCATGCCTGTTACCGAAGCTAAGGATAAGATGAGGCAGGAGATGATGGAGAAAGGTTTGCTTGAAAACTTTTATGAGTTGACTGGCAAGGTTGTCTGCAGGTGCTTGACCCCGTCTATTGTTAAGATTGTTTCTGACCAATGGTTCTTGAAGTATGGTGATAAGGGATGGAAGGATTTGACCAATAAGGCTGTTGGTCATATGAAGTTTTATCCTGATACTGTCAGGTCCCAGTTCAACTATG
This sequence comes from archaeon, assembly GCA_043808805.1. GTDB lineage: Archaea > Nanobdellota > Nanobdellia > SCGC-AAA011-G17 > VGLX01 > JAWABC01. The sequence goes on from JAZDEN010000050.1 coordinate 4,913, forward strand.
TTATTGGTTGGTTGAATGACTGGGCTTGCACCCATCATCATGGCCTTGGCACTAGGCTTCCTTGGGATGAGAAGTGGGTTATCGAGTCATTGTCTGATTCAACTATTTACATGGCTTACTACACGATCGCTCATGAGATAGCAAACATTCCTGATAAAGAAATCAATGACGAGTTCTTCGACTACGTCTTCCTTGGAAAAGGTAAGGGTAAGAAGTCCTGGGAGAAGTTGAGGAAGGAGTTTGAGTACTGGTATCCCTTTGATGTTCGCAGTTCAGGTAAGGACCTTGTCCAGAACCACCTGACTTTCTGTTTGTTTAATCATACTGCCATCTTCTCTGAGAAGCACTGGCCTAAATCTTTCAGCGTTAACGGCTGGTTGCTGGTTGAGGGTGATAAGATGAGCAAGAGCAAGGGTAATTTCTACACCATAAGGCAGATTCTTGACAAATACCCTGCTGATGTCATTCGTGCAAGCCTGATGCTTGGCGGTGAAGGCCTTGATGATCCCAACTTCAATTTCAACAACGTTGATGCTGTCCAGCAGAAGCTCTCGCAGTGGTATGATTTTGCCGTCGAGAATTACAAAACCTCTAAGGTGCAGAAGGGCAAGCTTAACCGCTATGACATGTTGTTCCTTTCTTCTGTTAACAGGAGTGTTAAGGAATCCAGTGATGCCATGGAGGGGATGCTTTTCAGGACTGCTTTTGACAAGTCTTTTTACCAGATGCAGAAGGCCTTGAGGAAATACCTTAAGTCTGAGAAGGTTAATCAGAAGTTGTTGAATGATTTCATTGAGATTCAGACTAAGTTGTTAAGTCCTTTCTGTCCTCACATTGCTGAGGAGATATGGAGTAAGATTGGCAACAAGAAGTTGGTCAGTGTTGAGAAGTGGCCTGTCGCTAATGATGGAGAAATAAACCTTGAGCTTGAGAAGGAAGAGCAGCAGGTTGAGCAGGCTGTTGATGATGTCAGGAATATTTTCAGGATAGTTAAGGAGAAGCAGGG
>JAZDEN010000051.1:0-2137 GCA_043808805.1 archaeon
ACAGACACGATACACGGCATGAGAATACCAGACCTGGGAATAAACGGCACAGAATCAGTAGAATTCACAGCAGACAAAGAAGGTGAATTCACATGGTACTGCAACGTAATGTGCGGAGAAAAACACATGGAGATGAATGGAAAACTAATCGTAACATAAACCTAATTCTTTTTATTTTTATTCTACTATAAAACTTATCAACACCTATATAAGCAAAGTTAATAAACAGGCAAAAATGAAGTTAATAATACCATGGAAAAAACAACACTAAAAAACGGAATAACCCTAATAACGGAAAAAAGAAGCACAAAATCAGTAACCATCCAAGTAATGGTAAAAGCAGGATCAAACTACGAGAATGAAAAAATAGCGGGGATATCACACTTCATGGAACACATGCTATTCGAAGGCACAAAAAACAGGACAGCAATAGAGATAGCAAACGAGATAGAAAGCCTAGGCGGAGAGATAAACGCAGCCACATCAAACGAAAGAACAGTATACTACATAACCGTACTAAAAAAATACTTCAACACAGCAGTAGAAGTCCTAGCAGACATGATACAAAACCCGCTATTCGATGAAAAAGCACTGGAAAAAGAAAGAGGAGTAGTTCTAGACGAGGTAAACATGGTAGTGGATGATCCAAAAAGATACCAATGGGTCTTATTCCAGAAAACACTATACAAAAAACACCCAGCAAAAAATCCTATATACGGAACAGCACAGGCAATAAAAACAATAACAAGACAAGACCTGCTAGATTATTACGAAAAACACTACAAACCCAACAACATAATCATAACAGTAGTAGGAAACCTCAAAGAAGCCAAGGAAAAAATAGAGCAAAAATTCACATTCCAACCCAAAGAAACAGGAAAAAGGGAAAAAATAGACGAACCACAACTTGAAAGAACAGAAACATTTGTCGAACCAAGGGAAATACTCCAAAGCTACATGATGATGGGCTACAAAACAGTCCCGAGAACACACGAGGACAGCTACATAATAGACGTCATAAGGGCAATACTCGGAAGGGGACAGAGCTCAAGACTATTCGACGAGATAAGGGTCAAGAGAGGGTTGGCATACAGCCTTGGAGTGGTACACGCCACAGAAACAGACTACGGGTGGCTGGCAGTATACGTGGGAACGGACAAGAGAAACATAGAAACAGTCAAGGAAATAATACTAAATGAAGTAAGCAAACTGAAAAAAGTAAGCAGTAATGAGATAAAAGACGCAAAAAAATTCATAGAAGGGAATTACTACCTTGAAAACGAGGACAACCACAGCATGGCAGACAACCTAGCAAGCTGGGAGCTTGTCGGAGATTTGGAGGGAGCGGAAGAATACGTAAAAAGGACAAAGAAAGTCACAAAACAAGACATAAAAAGAGTTATAGAAAAGTACATGAAAAACTATGTCTACGTGGGAATTGAGCAGAAATAATTCTATTAGGACACAACAAAACTTAAAAACCCAACACTTTGAAATATGTGCATGACTGACAGCAAAACACTGGACGACGCCTTCAAAACAAGAGAAGACCTGCAGAAACAACTGTGGGAGGCTGACTTGGAAATAAGGAAAGCGGCAGTACCACTCATTCTAGGAGTATTGGAATCGTACAATGACAAAGATTTCTGGCCAGGAAGAACCGCACAAGACATAACCATGAAAATACATACATTATATGACAAGAGATTCACCGAATACGACGTGACAACAGCGCTTGAGAACCTAAACCATGAAGGAACAGTAATCAGGACCAACATGGGACAAAGGACAGGCTACAAGCTAAAATAATCAAGACAACTTCTTAATCTCTTCCAACCTCTTCTCAGCACTTATAGAAGAAGAGAACATCTTCCAGAAGATCCTGGACATCCACTCAGACCACTCCTTATCCTTAACATTATAGAAAATGAAAACCTTCTTATTCAACTCATGAACCTTGCCAGTAGGTTCTTTTATTTCTTTCATCCTGAAAAAATCATTATCAACAACCAGGGCCCTCAAAGGCTGCTCCCTATGCCTAACCTCAACCAACTCCTTACCATGCTTATAGTTCAGAGAAAGAAGCCTCTCAATATTCTCCTTCCCAACGAAATCAACACGGCTGATAACCTTAACA
>JAZDEN010000052.1:0-8780 GCA_043808805.1 archaeon
TCATTATCAACAACCAGGGCCCTCAAAGGCTGCTCCCTATGCCTAACCTCAACCAACTCCTTACCATGCTTATAGTTCAGAGAAAGAAGCCTCTCAATATTCTCCTTCCCAACGAAATCAACACGGCTGATAACCTTAACAACAACACCACGCTTAACAACCTGCTCAAGCAACTTGAAAACATCAATATTCTTATTCTTAAGGTTGATGAAAGAAAGATTGCCGGAAAAAACAAGAAGCTGCTTCTTGACCTTCTGAAGAATCGAAGCAAGCTCCTTCAAATCAGTGGAATCCTCATCAACAGCCCTCTCAATAGAAGCAGACTTAGCCTTATCAGGAACATGCTGGAAGATGTCAAAGGCAGAAAAATCCTCCTTCTTCTTTGAAATGGAAATGTCATACTCAAGGCGCTGCTGGAAAACAGAATGGCTGACCTTCTCAACACTAGACCAGTAAACAACCTTCAAAGCACCACGAGTACCCTCCCTGAAAGTCCTAGTAGAAATGGTACCAAACTCCTTGGAAATCTCATCAATATAACGATCAGCAGTACGCCAACTCTTCTTCAACATAAAAGCAATCTCATTAACACTACGAGGCTTCTCAGAAACAAAATCCTCAATCCTCTTGACAGACGCATTATCAAGCATACAAATATCATGATCAGCATTTATTTAAGGATTTCTAAAAAGTAAAACACTATGGACAAAATCTGTACAATAACTTGTATATATAGTTGCAAGTGTAGAGAGAATGTAAGAGGAAATAAAAAATGGATGAAAAAACCAATAAAGAACTAATAAAACACCTAACAAAAGGATACAAAACAAGCATATCATCTATTCTAGATAAACCCAATATTGAACGCTGCACAAAAAGATTTGAGGGGTTGATAGAGAAATTGGGTGAACCTTTCAAGGAAAATCTACTAATGTTTGCTGCAGAAGTGTACCTCTTGGCATTTGAAGATTATCATAGGCACCAAAGGAGACGTGAATACTGGGCAGATCATAATGCTGGACCCTTTGTGAGCGAGACTCTTAAAGATCTTTATGATAAATTTTTGCCCGACCATAACCTAATCTTTTGGTAAAGATAAGATTGGATATAAAAGGAAAGGAGGTGGCCAACATGGCTGAAATACTAGTAGACCTACTACAAGGGGGACACTACGCATTCTTGGAACAGCTGCCAGAGAGAGACGCAGATGACCAATAAAACACTAGAAGTGCTGTACATAGAGATAACGAACCACTGCAACTACGGCTGCAGACACTGCGGCAACGACGAAAAGCCGAACACCCTCGAATACAAAACAATAGAGAGGGTACTTGACGACTTCAAAAGAGGCGGAGGCAAAAAACTCGTGATAACCGGAGGAGAGCCTCTCCTCCACCCAAGAATAGAAGACATCCTGGCAAAAGCACAGGATTATGAAACAAAACTATCAACAAACGGACTTCTACTAAACAACCCAAGATACCAGTTCGCTTTAGGTTATAACCACGACTTCAAACTATCACTGGACGGACCAAGAGAGGTACACAACAAGATAAGAGGAAGCGAACATGCGTACGACTACACAATAAAAGCGATGAAAAAAATAACAGAGACAGGAAGGGAGATGGTCGTAAGGACAACAGTGATGAGAAGCAACCTAGAACACATAGGTGAGATGATATGGGAACTGGACAGACTGACAAGAGAAGAGGGGATAAAAATGCACAGCCTCAAGCTATGGCCGATAAGAAACATAGGCAAAGCAAACAAAAACGAGGCAATAACACCAAAACTATACAAGGCATTCCTCAGAATACTGGACTACAACACCAAAAGCCTAGAACCAACATTCAGGATAATAGTCGGACCAACATTCGGCATGGAAAAAGAATTCAAAAGCGGATCCATAGAGACAGACGACCTATACAAATGTAACATACTAAGCAAATCACTCGAAATAACACCCACTGGCGACGTCTACCCCTGTTCATTCCTACACCATTCTTTGGGAAACATAAAACAAGAGGGCATACAAGAGATATTCACATCAGAAAAAACAGAAAGATTCAGAGAAGAATTCTTCCAGAGAAAAAAAGAAGCATGCGGACCATGCAAATCCTACGAAGAATGCAAGGGGGGATGCGTCGCAGAAACATACGGCAAACAAAACAAGGACATATACTGCTTCAGGTGAGGAAATGATACACAACATAAAAAAAATGGTGCAAAAAGAAGACAGGGCAAAGATATTCAACAAGAAAGGAAGACTTGTGGAAATAACAGGGAAAGAACTTGAGTCATTCAACAAATATGGGGAGATGAAAAAATTCCCAAAAGACATAAACGAGGAAGAAAAGGAAGCACTGGAACTTCTTTGTGACCTAGAACTAATAGAGTATGAGGATTACAAACCAAAAGAAGTAAAGAAAAAGTACAGCAACCAACTCTACAACGTCAATTCTGAAGAACCACTACAAGAAGCACCATTTTTGGCACATTTAGCAATAACAACAAAATGCAACATGAGATGCACATACTGCTCAGTAAGAGAAGCACACCAAAATGTTCAAGAACTAACAACAGAGCAATGGAAAAACATAATCAAAAAACTCAGCGAAAGCGGAGTATTCCAAATAGGATTCACAGGAGGAGAGCCAACACTGAGAAAAGACGTGAATGAACTCATGAGATACACAGAAGAAATCGGTTGTGTATGCAACCTAACAACAAACGGATGGCAACTAAACGAAGAATTCGTAAAAGAAATGGCAGAAACAGGAATACAACAATGCCAGATATCACTCGATTCATTCGATGAAGAAGTACATGACAGGCTAAGAGGGAAGGGAAGCCTGGCAAGAGTAGTAGAAGCAATAAAAATACTGCAAAAACACAAGATACACGTAGGAATAGACTGCGTCGTGTCAAAAAACAACATCAAAGATGTAGGGAACATGATAAAAAAATGCGAAGAGATGGGAATAGAATACGTAACGCTGATAAAACTCAAGAAAGGAAGCCTGGACGAAAAAACATTCCAGGAACTAGTCCCATCATACGAAGAATACGGACAGATCATAGAAAAACTGTGCTACAGGAAGAACGAAAACCCCAACGTAACAATAGACTGCGCATCAATAAGCAACCTGCAACACACACTGAAAGACGAAGAAATGAAAACAATACCAACAGCAGGATGCCCAATAGGCCACAACCTCATGTGCATAGCACCGAACGGAGACATATACCCATGCGCAGCACTCATGGAAAAACAATTCAAGCTAGGCAACATACTGACAGACGACTTCAAAAAAATATGGAAAGAGAATCAAACCCTGAGAAATTTCCGCAACATAAAAAACAAAGTAGAAGGAAGATGCAAGACATGCAAGAGGCTGGACTTCTGCAGGGGAGGATGTAGGGGAATAGCACAAAGCCTGAACAAGTCGCTATACGCAAGCGACGGATCATGCGAATTCAAACAATAAGGAGGTAAAAATGGAAGCACAACCACTAACACAACTCTTGGAAGCAAACAGGAGAAACATAACATACTATGAAGAAGACGCAAGAAGCAAGATAGAGAAACTGCTAAGCCAACCACTGCTACCAGCAGAGCAGAACAAGGTGTACGAAACACTGAAAAAATTCGTGGCACTGGACTTTGTCTACCAGCTGTCAAGGAAATACCCAATAATATCAGAAGGGATTTTCAACCTGAAAAAAGAAGAAGAAATCAAGACAAAGAAAAACGAAAGCGACTCATACCCGGAAACGTACATGCTGGAAATACCAATTGTGGTAAAAATACCACTACAAAGCGAAAAGGTCGGAGACGTATTCAAGACGAGGGTTCAAGGCTACAAGAAAGGAGACTCACACAAATACAAACAGGAAGTAGACATAACATGCCCCATACCAGAACTAACACCAGAGGCAAGGGTGGCATTCGCAGAAGCAGTACAACTAAGCGCAGAGCTAACAGCAAGAGGATACAAAGACAACCTGATATCAAGAATACTGGTCATGGACAGGATGAACGGAAGAAGCCTTGACGGACCACTGACATCAAACTACAGCCTAGTATGGGCACCATCGCAATGGAACGCAAAAATAGTTGAAAGGGACCCGGCAATACTCATGAGGTATGCGGGAACGAACATGATGATACACCACTGGACGATACCAGAAGAAACAAGCCTTGACGCACTGCTAAGAGACTTCACAGAAAACCTGTTCGAAGAAAACTAATTTTTTTATAATTTTTCTTTAAACCAAAGCTTAACCTCGTCATAGGTTTTAGTGCCTTTCAGGGACCTGTCAAGATCAGGAGGAGGATCGAGAACAAAAAACCCTTTGACCTTACCCTTGCCCTGCTCAAAGACAATCCTATGAGCAACAGCCTTATCATCCTCGCTCAAACTCAAAGCACCACCCCAAACACCAAACTCAGTGAACATAACATCTGGAACATTATCACGCTCAGCAGAACTCAGAATAGAATCAAGAATACCACCAACATATTGGGGATAAGTCTGCAGGCTCTGAGGGCCACCACCAGGAGAGATGTCAATACCAATAATATCATAACCCTTAAAGTTAATGTCATACCTGTCAGCTGAAGGAGTAGACTTCCACAAAACCTTACCACTATAATTCTTCCTCACCAAAGGGAGAACCTGCTGACCCCAATCAGAAGCAACCTTGCCACCAAGCTTCATGTCAGGCTCATTCATGGGAGAAAAAATCTCAACATGATACTTCTCAGCAAGCTTAGCAACATCAACAACCATCAGATTATACTTATCAAGAAAACCAGGCTTTGAAGCGATATCCTCAGGGAATGCAGTAGGGCCACCCGCAGGAGTCTGCTCAGAAAAATCATCCACATAAAGAGTCTCAATAACAAGACAAACTCTAATACCATCAGAATAATACCTCTTGGTAAGCTCAGAAAGCCTCCTATCAAGAAAATCCAGGGGAGCATCCATCTTAACATCACCAACGGAATTTATCTTAACATTAGGACCAATAGCAACTATGTTAGCCCCAGCATCCTTCAAGGCAGTGACACCAGACATTGACTGCTGAGAATCATCAAAACCCATAGCAGGCATCCAGAAACCCTTGTAAATGGAAACATCTCCTGTCGGAGGAAGAGTGACCTCCAGACTTTCAGGAGCAGTCTGCTGGCTTCCATCAGCCGGACCATTCGGATTTTCACCCGGAGGCCCTTCCTGAGAAGGTGGTTGAGTACCTGGGGGACCACCATACTCTCTCTGAGGAGCACAACCAACAAACAGCATAGCCAAAACTAAAACAGCTACCAAACACCTCTTTTCCAGCATAAACATATAAAAAATAATTAATCATAGATTTATTTAAATGTTCTTATTTAACACAACAAAAGATATAAACATAAAAGAACAGACAAAAGCAATGACAACTATTTCTGAGAAGAGACTGAGGGACGGAACTACGTTAAGACTTGAGATGTGGGTAAGCGACTCTGTAAAACCCGGAGAGATGCTATACAGGCTTGAACTCGAGATCGGAAGAGGCATGAAGAAGAGCTACCCCACAAACCTGGAAGACTGCACCATGGAAAACGTAACCCCCTTGTACGATAAAATAGAGTCAGAAAATGATTTCGCAAGTTATATAAAAGCAAAAAAAGAACCTTCTATTAATGAGCAGCATAGGCGGACAGGCAATTATTGAAGGGGTAATGATAAGGAATGAAGACATCATAGCAACAGCAGTCAGAACACCAGAGGGAAAGATAAAAACAAAAAAAGAAAAGATAAAATCCTGGGCTAAAAAATACAGGAAGGTATTCTTCATAAGAGGCATAATAAATCTGGTGGAATCGCTGACAATAGGGATAAAAGAACTGAACTATTCGGCAAACATAGCCGCGGGACAAACCAGCGAAAAGGAAAAACCAATAAGCACAACAACACTCATAATAACACTGCTCGTTGCATTCGCAGCAACACTCTTCATATTCAAATTCATACCACTGCTGGCAGCACAATACTTCTCAAAACACGTATCAGACAACAATTATCTGTTCAACATAGTAGACGGGGTGGTAAAAGCAGGAATATTCCTAGGTTACCTACTTGCCATGTCAAGGATGAAAGACGTAAGAAGAGTGTTCCAATACCATGGAGCTGAGCACAAGGCAGTAAACTGCCACGAACACGGAGAAAAAGTAAACCTGGAAAACTGCAAAAAATACAGCACAATACACCTCAGATGCGGAACAAGCTTCCTCATAACAGTCCTAATAATAAGCATAATAGTCTACATATTCATACCAAAAGAACTTACATTCTGGCAGAAGCTAACATGGAGAATACTGCTCCTTCCGGTCATAGCAGGAATAGGTTATGAGATAATAAAACTCGGGTCAAAATACGAAAAATCAACATTCTCAAAAATAATCACCTCACCAGGAAGGCTGATTCAAAAAATAACCACAAAAGAACCCGATGAAAAGCAATTAGAGGTAGCAATAGCAGCAGTTAAGGAAGCCACCACTTAGTCATAAAAACGTTCCTATTTTCCAACGATATATATTAACAAATATAGTTTAAATCAGATAAAAGTTTATAAAAAAAAATCGGCACTTTTAACCTATGAACTGGCTATACGTAGCTTATGTAATCATAGGCATAATAATCCTAATCATAATATACAAGGCAGTAAAAAAAAGCCCTGAAAAATACTACAAAAAAGCAGCAAGGGCACACAAAAAAGGGGAGAAATTCTATAACCTAGGAGATGACGAACTGGCAGACGACTACTACGAAGAAGCAGACTACTACAGGAAGAGAGCAGAGGAGATGAAGGCATAATGGAATGGTACGAAGAACTAGAGTTCGAAAACGACCCATTCATGGACTCTGAAACAACACAACTCATAGGCTATGAGGACACAATACAGGAAATATTCTACAGGATTGCAGCAGGCGACATGCTATTCATAGAAGGCAAAGAAGGGAGTGGAAAAACAGCACTCCTAAGAAGAGTAATAGGCAGATTCAGGGGAAGAGGTAAGATAATATACCTAGACGGGAAAAAACTGGACAAAAGCACAAATCTGGGAGACACGATAAAGAAGAGCGTGGGATTCTGGAGCAGGTTGCTTGGAAAAGAGCCAAGCAACGTGATACTACTCATGGACGATGTCGAAGAACTCAACAGGAAAAACTCTGAAAGGATAAAATACTTCTACGACCAGAACTGGGTCAGGGCAGTCATATTCACAGGAACAAACTACAAGAATGCTGATTTCTCAGAAAGCCTCAAAGACAGGATAAGCAAGACCATAAAACTAAAAGAACCAACAGAAGACGAGGCAGTGGAAATAGTAAAGGCAAGACTCAACAACAATCCCATATTACCGGAAGAGGCGATAAGGGACCTGTACAAGAGATCAAACAAAAACATGAAAACCCTCATGATGTACTGCTCAAAAGTCCTAGACTACACAGTCAGAGAAAAGAACGAAAAGAAAGTGCTGAAAGAACACGTAAGTATGGTCCTGGACGGAATAAAGGCAGAGGCCAAGAAAAAAGAAGAGGAAAAGAAAGAAGACAAAAAAGACGACAAGAAAAAGAAAGAAGAGCTTGAAATAAAGGTAGAGCACGTAGAGGACGAAAAATTCAAACCAACAACCATCACAATCATAGATGACGACTTCAAACCCGCAAGGGAAAAGGCAAAAGAACAGAAGCCAAAAGACAAGAAATCAAAAGACATAGCAGAGGAATATTACTAGGTGAACAAAATGGAACTATGGTACAGACAAGTCGGATTTTACAACAACCCATTCAGCATAAAACCAGCAGCATTCCACGACAACCTATTCGGCTATGACACTGCGATAAACGAAGTAGTCAAAAGAATAAAGGACGGCGGCGTAATGTACGTAGAAGGGGAATACGGGGCAGGAAAATCAACACTGCTAAAGAAGATAGTGCATGCCTACGGAGGAAAAAAACAGGTAATATACTACAGCTTCAACGTGGCTGAAGATAAAATAAACATACCAGCACTCATAGAAGGAAGAAAGGGATTCTGGAGCGGACTGTTCTTCAGCGGAGACGATGACAATCTAATATTGTTGCTGGATGAGGCACAGGACATGAGCAAAGAAGACTCAGAAGAAGTCATGAAAGCGATGAACGACAAGAAATTCAAGACAATAGTCATGGTAACAAAAGACATAAAAAAGATGAACATGGGCGACGGGATGAAGAAGACAATAGGCAAAGACAACGTAATAAAATTAAACAAACTCACAGAAGAGGCAGCCATAAAAATGATAAGGAAAAGGATAGGGGACACAAAACTGCTATCTGAAGCGATGATAAAGCTAATACTGAAAAAATCAGACTACAACCCAAGACATTTATTGAAAAACTGCGAAGAAGTATGCAAGTATGCAGTAGAAAACATAGAAGACGTAGTAAAAGAAGAGCACGTAAAGAAAGTCCTTGGATAAAATGGGCTTAACTTCTAAACTAAAACCTCAGGAAACAACAGCCATACCATTCAAAGAAGGCACGCTATACTTAGTTGGGAAGGTAGTTGACCAACTGGAATTCGGAATGAAACCAGCTGTCTCATACCCAAACATCCTAAGATGCTACGTACAATCATATGACCTGAAAAAAATACCACAGCTACCAGACTCCTCAGAATTCACGAGACTAGGCGACGGAGTCTTCGAAGCAAGAAGATACAACGAAGGATTCCAAATCAGGAGC
>JAZDEN010000053.1:0-4513 GCA_043808805.1 archaeon
AATTACTAATATAAAAACTTTTCTCTAATTATTGTTTAATTGCTTTGATAAAACCTTAATGACATCCCCACCACACTTATCCCAAAAATCAACGATTTCTCTTGCCTGGGACGCTGAAACCCTGAAACCCTTGTAATTAGCATCATGCCTTATCTGCTTAAACCTGCTGAGAAAATTAAGCTTAACCTTTTCCCTTATGTCAATCTCCTTCAAAATCTCCAGGCTTATTTCATGGTTTGAAGGCTCATAACCCAACAGCCACCACTGCGCATCACCAAGCTGCCTAATAGATTCGTAAATCTCCCTGAATATCACCGTTGCAGTGTCATCATTCAGAGTAATTTCCCTTACAACATCAGCGTTGGTCTTAGCAGATTTTATCAGGGACTTTACCCTTTCCCTGTCTAACTGCCTAACCCTTAAAATCCCTGTTTTCACCAATGAATCTATAATTTCCTTTTTCATTGCTTAACCTCTAAAAACCCGTAAAGCACTATCCCATTAGCAATGTTGTTGAATAGGTTTACATCAACATTTTTCCTGTTAAAAAGATGAACCTGAATCTTCCTCTTAATCTCACCCTCAAATCCTGAAAGCTCCTTCAACCTCGTAATCCCATATCCCATATCGGTCTCAACAGCTATGTCAACGTCCGAGCTAAACACATCCTCACCTTTCCTGAAACTCCCAAAAAGGATTATTGCCTTGGGGTTATTATAATATTCTGCCAAAAAATCGATTAAACCGCTAAGATAAACGAAATTTAAGTTGTAGATTACCTTACTTCTCGCAAAGTTTACATTCCCCTGGTTCGCCCTTATCCTCCATATCTTACTGAGCTTCACAATCTCAATGAAACCATCTTTATCCAGCTCTTCCAGAATCTTCCCCATGTTGGCCTTTGCAACGCCAGCTTCTACGGCGAGATCGGAAAGGCTGAACTCCTTGTCAGGAAACCTGAACAACACCTCCAAGACCCTCCCGATAGCATTCTTCTTATACAACTTACGGTATATTTTTGGAACATATGGTTTCTTCATAGAACATACGTTATAAAATAGAACTATATAAAGGTTTTGATAAAAAACTTAAGGCTCACTTTTTGCATAAAATAAAAATTCTTTGAGTATAACAGGGAAAAGTTTATATATACTTTGTATATACTAAGTAATACCATGGAAACGATATGCCTGAAGATGGAAGAGAACATGCTCAAGGACATGGACAACGTGCTGAAGAACAACTGGTACAGTACAAGGACTGAGTTCATAAGGGAAGCGATCAGGGAAAAACTGTCAGAAATAGAGAGGGAAGAGGCGATAAAGAAACTGGCAGCGATGAGAGGTGCTTTCAAACCAAAACACAAACTGAGCAAAGAAGAGGAAGAGGAAAAATATGACAGGGTTAGGCAAGAGGTCTTTGAGAAAACAGTCATGAAAAGCACACTAAGCGACAAGGAAAAGGAAGAACTAATCAAAGCATCAAGAGAATCAAACGAGAAATACAAATCATCCAGGTTCTAAACAAGCTCCTCAGGCTTTCTTATATCAACCTTACCTGTCAATGAATAAAAATGCTTATCCCTAGTAACAAGAACCGCATCGTTATCTCTAGCTAAAATAAAATGAACACAATCATCCGGAGGAATGTTGAACTCCCTTGAAAGGTTACCTGCCTCACTAAGTTGTTCATCGCCAATTGAGACCTTGAGTAAATACCCAGCTGGAACCATTGAAAAGACACTGACAGGATCCTTACCATAAAACCTTAATTCTTTCTCAACAGTATCAGAACAGAGTATGATACCTTTATCCCTGACTATATTCCTGATAAGGCAGAAAGCCCAATAGCCCAGAGGCCTGAACCTATCAGAACGGTCTTCAGAATAATCAATCCAGATGCAGGTGTCAAGATAATACTTTGCCATAAAAACAAAATGATTCATGGTTTAATATGAGTTGATGAGAAAAAAACGGAAAAAATACGGAAATTTAACGATAGAGTTTATATTGACTAAATATCTAGTATTGTTAAGATGATAAAGAATAAGTTTATATATCAATTGATATACAAAAATATCATGAAGAAAAATCCTTTCTCAAGGTCGCCAACACTTGAAACTGTTCTAATGGTAGAGAAAACAATAGAGAAACACTCAGGGGAGTGCAACAAGACAGAGATATGGAAGAAACTACCAAAAAAAGTGATGTGGCAGACCTACCTAGTCATAATAGACTACCTGGAAAGCGTGAACAAGATAGGGATAGACAGGCAGGGGAAGATAGCTTACCTGTGGAACCCAAAGCTTGCCAGTATGATAAGGAAGAGAAAGGAGATTAAATTGTGATTAAGCCCCAAAACCATATTCTAAAAGCAGGCCTAAACAAAAGGTTTAAATATTTAAACGTAACTACGTTTTTAAACATAATGGAGGGCCAAATGGTAAGCATTACTATCTCAGTACCAAAAGATGTAAGAGAACTCATGAAACAATTCCCGGAGGTAAACTGGTCAGGAATGGTAAGGACTTGCATATCAGAAAAAGCAAAAGAACTCGCCCTAAAAAGAGAGATGCTAAAACAACTGAAAAAAGAAAAGCCAATAAATGATTGGGCAGTAAAAATAGTCAGGGATGGCAGGCAAAAGTGAAGCTTGTTGCTGATACGAATATACTCTTCAGTTTTTTCTGGAAAAATTCAATAACAAGAAAACTTCTCCTAACATTGGAAATAGAATTCACCTCACCTGAGATTGCTGAAAAAGAGCTGAAAAAATACTCAGATGAAATAATAAGAAAAGCAGGAATCACAAAAGAAACATACCACAAAGAGCTCAAACACCTCAAGGAAATTGTCAAATTCACAAACAAGAAAGAATATGCCACCTTCATTGAAGAAGCAAGAAAAATAACCCCTGATGAGGATGATGCAGAATTTTTTGCCCTATGCCTGAAACACTCCTGCTTTCTCTGGAGCAATGACTCGTTATTAAAAAACCAAGAAAAAATAAAAGTGCTATCCACAGAAGAAGTAATAAACTCAATATTCTAGCATTACTTCCTAAACCTGAGCTGTAAATTCTTTTGCGTTCTCTTTCTTGACAAACTCAACAACACTATCATACTCCCTTCTTTTTTTACGCTGGCTCGGGAGCATATCATAAACAAACCAAGGCAGAATACCAAAAACCTTTGTCATGGCATTCATTATTGCCTCATTAGGCTGGGAACACTTCAAACGCCTCTCATCAAGAATCTTGCCTGTGTTAGCATCATTGATTATCTTGTACAGATTGTTTTTATGATCCCTGCCTAGAACAACAAGAAGCTTTGCATCACGGTTAAGCTCATGACGATAAAACCTCACAGCATCAATAGTCTCAAGAGGAAGATCCTCATCCTTCAAAGGATAGAAATGGCAGTAGGACATCTTACATATCACTTTTCTTTTTGAACTTGACAGGAGTTCCAGTAGAAGAGCCAACCTGACAACCAACAACAGCATCAGCACCTAACTCGTGGGCTCTCACTCTCAACCAGAAATGATCTTCTGCACTCAGAAAAGTCTCAGGCTTCTTAGTATCAACAAGCTCAAACTTCTTACCAATAAGATTGGAAACATCACCAGAAGAAAGCTGATAAATCTTAATATCCTTCACTGCTTCTTCCAAATCCTTCATGTTCAACTCACTGAGATGCTTGACGTCTTCATTATAAGCAATCTGCTGTCTTCTTCTCTTCCTCTGACCAGGCAGGAGATAATAACCAAGGAATGGAAGACCTACACCAAAAACAGACATCACACCTGAGAGGACAATACCGTTAGGATGTATCTTGTAAAAAGACTCCTCACGCAACACCTTGCCAGTGTCAGCATCATGAACCAAGTGATGCATCACATTCCATGCAAGTTCATGGTTGTAAGAGCTGCCAAAAACATGAAGCGTGTTCAAATGACCACCCATCACAGGATATTCCGTAACAGCCCTGTAAACATCTACCTCATTAAGCCTTTCAGGATTAGACATATCATCAACTGCCTTGTAAACTGCTTTTTCCAGAACTTCCTGATTACATCTCACCATAACCACCGCCAGGCGGCATCTGCGGTGCTTGCTTACTGCCAGAACCGGCAATAACATCATCAATCCTTAAAATCATCTCAGCAACTTCAGAAGCGGACTTGACTGCCTGTGTCTTTGTCTTCAATGGTTCAATAACACCTGCCTTCCAGGCATCAACAACCTTCCCAGAGAAAACATCAACACCAGCCCACTTCATACCCTTATCATGCTTAGACTTCATATCCGTCAAAATGTCTATTGGGTCCAATCCTGCGTTCTCTGCCAATGTTCTTGGGATTATCTCTATGGAATCAGCAAAAGAGATAACAGCTAATTGTTCTCGTCCACTCAAAGAGTTTGCGAATCTCCTCAATTCCCTTGCCAATGCTACTTCCACAGCACCAGCACCAGCAACAACCTTACCAACCTTCAAAGATGCTGAGATATCACC
>JAZDEN010000054.1:0-13862 GCA_043808805.1 archaeon
GACATGGCCAAATATGACGAGAAAAGATTTAATGAAGTCAAGGAAGAGGTTTCAAAGCAGTTGAAGCTTGTCGGCTACAAGATTGAAGATATAACTTTTGTTGCAGGAGCTGCATTCCCGGGCGACAATATCGCTAAGAAAACAGACAATATGCCATGGTACAAGGGGCACACTCTTCTAGAAACGCTTGACACATTGAAAGAGCCGCAGAAGCCAACACAGCTTCCATTGAGGCTTCCTATCCAGGATGTTTATAACATCACAGGCATCGGAGTTGTTCCAGTCGGTAAAGTAGTAACCGGAGTTATGAAAGTTAACGATAAGGTCATAATCGTACCGGCAAGAGAAGGAAAAGGCGTAACCGGCGAAGTCAAAACAATAGAGATGCACCACGAGCAGCTTACAGAAGCTGAGCCGGGTGACAACATCGGATTCAACGTCAGGGGCATTGAAAAGAAAGACATTGCAAGAGGCGATGTTCTTGGGCACGTAACTCACGTACCAAGTGTCGCAGTTGAATTCACAGCACAGATAATTGTACTGAACCATCCAACTGTTATAACTGTGGGCTACACACCAGTATTCCACGTCCACACAGCACAGGTTGCATGCCAAATCACGGAGATTGTGAAGAAGCTTGACCCTGCAACAGGCGCAACAAAGGAAGAGAAACCTGACTTCATCAAGAATGGAGACGCAGCAATTGTCAAGATAAAGCCAATCCAGCCTTTGTGCATTGAAAAGCAGTCCGAGATACCGCAGATGGCAAGATTTGCCGTCCGTGATTCAGGTGTTACAGTAGCAGCTGGAATGTGCATTGACTTAGTAAAGAAGTGATTTTACTTTTTTATTTTCCTTAATTTTAAGGAGCATGGTAAACTGACAATTATCATGAAGCACTAAGTTGCTGTTTTCAGCCAATCCGTTTAACAAAAATGCAAAAAGCAAGAATAAAACTAGCAAGCACGGAAATAGACAAGCTGAACGAGATATGCTTGTCTATAAAAGAAATAGCAGAGAAAACAAAGGTAAAGATGTCCGGCCCAATACCATTACCGACGCAAAGGCTCAAGATAAACACAAGAAAAACACCATGCGGCGACGGAAAGGCAAGCTTCGACAACTTCGAGATGAGAATACACAAAAGGCTGATAGACCTTGGCGTGGATGAAAGGGCTTTGAGGCTCATAATGAGGGTGCCCATACCAGAAGGCGTCTCCATAGAAATAGAGATGAAAGACTAGTTCTAACAAAGATTATTAAACAACAAATCCTTACTTACTAGTATGAAAAAGAAAGAAGCAGAATATGAAAAAGTGACAATAACATGCTCAGCATGCAGCAAGAAAATGAGAATGGTGAAGCACAAGAGCCTTGACTTCAAGGGAATGCTATGCCAGAAATGCAGCATGAACATAGAAAAGCATGATAATGATTAAGTAAGTGTTCCTTCTTCAGAAATCCTGCATTTTTTCCGTAAGCTTTGTATTCCATTGGACATCTCGACAAGTGTGCGCACAAGGTTTATAAATCCAAAAGATGTTACTTTGGGGTATACCGTTGGAACAGCGGGAATCAACGCTCGTGGAGATGTTCAAGAGAACGTCTATGAAGCAAGAAGTCAGCTCTGTTGACGCTGAGGATTTCAGTCCGCAGTAGTTCACAAAAAGAAAACAAGACTAAACCCCTTGTTGCCGAGGTCGCATAACCTGGTATTGCGCCAGATGATATGAATAGTATCAGGCGAACCTGGAAAGCTGGTTTCCGTTTAGGATGTCTGGGTTCAAATCCCAGCCTCGGCGTACTTTATAACAAAAAATTTATAAACCCTCATATTATCTCAAAACAAAAAGAGTTCTGATGATTAAAGGTTAGGGAGGATAGAAAATGGTATTTGGATTCTTAAGAAGGAGAGAAGAAGTTGAAAGTTTAGACGCATTCGTTGAAAAAGTAAAATGTTACCCTAGTTCTGAAATAAGCATTCAGCCAGTTGCTAAATACAAGAGCGAAGGGGAGTTAAGCAATTTTGGAACTACAGGAGAAACAAAATGCTCTTTAGTCTACTCAACTGTATTACACAACAAAACACTGAGGTTTACTGAAAACTTCGGAAAGGAACCAAGTCACACAGTCCCTGAGGCGCTCTGCGGGGATACACCCTACCAGCCTACTATAAGATTGCTGCTAACTGCAATAGAAAGACAAAAGATGGTGGCTAAGCTTGCACCTGAAGTAACTGTCAAGATTACACATGAAAAACATGGTTACCTAACTGATGCTCATAATCAACAAGTAATAAAAGATGCTGAACGACTCAAACTTAAGCCATATGGCCTTTGATAAGCTTAATTTAGAATAGGGAAACGACATTCGGCGTATGCCCAGATTGTCACATGTCCTATCTGGGCGTAGCTGTTTCTAATTAGCATAATAGAAAGTTTTAAATAACATCTATAAATCCGTAGCAACATGGACCGTGGACAGATATTCATCGGAAAGAAATTAGAGGTAAAGGATTATAAAACTCTTAATAGAGAGTTGGAAAAATATGGTCACAGGTGGGATTCTAAAAAGAGAGCAGTTATGAGGATAGACGGGCAACAAACAAAGTACGGACTTTATTGCAATAACCAAACCGACCCCATTGAAGATGGATGCATTTTTGGGATTGAAGCACTGAAAGCTTATGTTAATTTTGAGGAATACGCAGCAATGTACAGACATAATCTGGGAAAGGACCCTGAAAAGCTTCCCGATGGAGCAGAGCGTGATTGGATTCAGGAAATCTCATTAGAAAAACTTGTTGAGAAAATCGAACTAGTAAAAAAAGATATTCCAGATGCAAAGGTTCTGCTAATGGATTTGCATTATTAACCCACTTTAAACTTCTTACTTAGGCTTTGAAAAAACCTTATAATATATACCAGAAAAACTTAAATAACCTTAAACCTCATAATAGGTATGGCAAAAGGACTGGGGTGGAGGATACTCTCAAGACTTCTAGGGCTGATAATATTCCTAGTAATGATACTGGCAGTCAACATACTTAACAATTACATTCAAAACACAGTCCTTGACGAGGTAGTAAAGTTCCTGAACAAGGAACTGCTAACAATAATACTCATCTCAGTTTTCTTCGTGATAGCAGAGATATTCACAGCGCTGGACTTCCCATTCGACCTGCCAACACCGCTATTCAACGGTATAGCAAGCATATTCCTAGTCTCATTCCTGCTTGACGTCTTTGTTTTTGTGATAAGGATAATAACAGGAGAAAACCTTGCAGGAGCAGCAAGACTGGCATCATTCGTGCTCTACCCACTTGTATTCATAATAGTAATCATAGTGGGTTACGTAAGCATATTCTCAAGAATGGGCAAAGGGAAGAGAAAAAAAGCTGAAAAGTAAGGTTTATAACCCCTACAATAACGGCCTTATCCATGGTTTTCAAGGCAACATTAAGCGGAATTGATGGTTCAGGAAAGAGTTCTGCGTTAGACCAATTATCAAGAAGGCTGTCCCATGACGGGTACACAGTAGCCCACACACTAAGACCATTCTACATCGACATGCCAAAAGGCAGAAGGGAGAGATACGCCCAGAGGTATGAAGAAACAATGGACTGCCTGCACCAAGTAGCAGACAAACTAAAACAAAAAACATTCATAGGGATGATAAACGTCATACACCACTGTGGTGTATCTAAGATAATCGAAGATTATGCAATAAAAAAATTCAAACCCGATGTGGTGCTAGCAGGAAGGGACACACTGCTAGACCCATTTGCCTACAGCGCATACTACTTCTCATTCACAAAAAGCCTACCAGTATGGATAAGAAAAAGAGTGGATGAGCTGATGAACAAATCAAGAGCGGACATGACATTCTACATGGACATAGACCCGGACCTGGCATACGAAAGAATACTAAAAAGGATAGAGAAGGAGAAAAAAGAAAGCAATGAGCTTAGAGAAAAATGGGCACATATGCACGAAAACCCTAAAGACCTAAGATTTCTGAAACAGGAATTCGAAACAGCAATAGACCTATTTGGCAAAGGCGGGCAGGTAATTGTAAGGATAGACGCCTCAAAACCTCTCGATGATATTGTAGAAGAGATATTCACAAGGGTGAAATCAAACAATCACCTTACAGCATAACCAGACAAGGCCTCAGCACCAAACTTCTTTGTAAGATACCTGAGCTGATCCTCAGAACAACCGTCAAGGAACATCCCAATTCTTTCTTCGCTTTCGTAACTGGTGTCATTAGCGCCAAGAAGAACCTGGAAATTTGATGCCAAAGATTCAAGAGCAGAACGCTCCTTCTGAATTGTGCTCTTACGATGCTTCTGAGACTCAGGCATCTTAATAGGCCTCTTGTACTCACCCTTAGCATACTTAATCATGTGCTTCTCGTGTATAAGGTCATAACCAGCTTTTATGTGCTCCTGAACTATCTGAGGGACACTCTTAGACCTGATGCCGGTCATCTGCCTATTATCCGGATTCCAAACACCCGCAAAAAAGGCGGCCTTCTCCCAATCGGTCAACTCACGAAGAACAAGCTTAAGCTCCTCAATAGGCTGACCCAAGCAAACAAGGCCATAATAAATCTTCTTGGCCTCTGCCTTGTTTATGTGGTTAAGTGCAGAGGCAAAATTAGGATCTGTAGGTGCATACTCATTTATCCTACTAACTATCGAAGGAAGCAACTCATACTTAAAATAAGGATTATCCCTAGAAGCAGCACTCTTGTAATTCCTTGATGCAAGCTTCTCAATAATACGATCCTTAACCCTTGGCGTATCCTTATCCGCTAATTTTGCTTCCAATGACATACAACCTTTTGAAAAGCAGCAATTTATAAACCTTATGCTTTTAAAATTCATGAAAATGAACAAAATAAAAATCACAAAGATATCCGAAGAAGTCTACGAGCAGAACGGGTTTGACGACAGGGGATGCTACGGAACACCATGCAATGATCTGTGCTGCATGGGAGGATGTGACGTAGACAAAGAATCATATCAACTAATAATGAAAAACAAAGACCTGATAGAAAAAGAGCTGGGAATAAAATTAGACAAACATTTCAAAAGTGAATGGTCAGGGGACAAAGACTACCTCGGAGGAGATTCGATAGAAACCCAGAAAGAAATAGACAAACAATGCATATTACACCTGCAAAAAGGGAAAGGATGCGTGCTATACAAACTAGTCAACGAAAAGAACCTGCCCAGAAGGATGATACCAACTATATGCAGGCTATACCCATTAAACTGGAACAACGAACTACTCTACATCGACGAGGACATGGAAAAGACATGCAACTGCACATGCAACCAATCAGAAAAGAAAATACTGGAAACACAAAAAAAAGAGATAGAAGATATTTTTGAAATGCAAATAAAATAAAAATTAATACTTTTTCTTACCCCTCCTATAGGGAATGTCAAGCTTGCCAATGTCAACCCTCCTACCAACTTCCAACCTTGTTGTGTCAGAATCATGGTGATGGGTTGAGAACTCTACTATAACGCTGTCCTCCAAGGCAGTAAACCTGTGAGTCTGACCAGGCCTGATACGCTGGACATTACCAGGATACATAACCCACTCATTCCTCGGATGCTCCATAAAAAGAAGACCCTGATAAAGGAAGAAAGTCTCATCCTTCCTACCGTGATAATGAAGGCTGGCAGACCAACCCTTATTTATCTGAAGAAGCTTACCACAATAATTCTGCCTCTCAGAGTTAACAATCCAGATCTCCTGACCCCAATCCTTGGGAACAATCCTAATGTCAGCATCACCATGCCTTTTGTTTTCAGCAATCCTCTTCATTATGCTCTCTATCATAACACACCCCCTCAGATGTAATCAAAAACCGTAACCCGTATGACCCCACTGGACCAACAGATCAACATCAACATTAGGAATGTCACAGGCACCAAAACAGGTATCAGCCCAAACCAAAACAACAGCACCTGTCCTGGACTCCAAAAAAGATACAATCTCAGTGGCAGCAGGCTTAAGGTTCTCAGGCAGCTGGACACAAACAGACCTAGCCTTAACCCTTTTTACCTCGTCAACCACTTTTTCAAGCTCCAAATCATAATCCATAAAAACAAATGTTAAAAATAGGATTTAAATAGTTTATCAAACTAAAACACATACATGAAATTCGCAGACAAAGTCTATGCAACAACAAAACAAATACCTAAAGGAAAGGTCTCCACATACGGAGAAATAGCAAAAGCAATGAACATGAAAGCCTACAGGGCAGTCGGGCAAGCACTACATGTAAATCCGTACGCACCAACAGTCCCATGCCACAGGGTCGTGAGCAGCGATGGAAGTTTAGGCGGTTTTGCAAGCGGAACAGCAAAGAAAATAAAAATCCTAAAAACCGAAGGGATAGAAGTGAAGAACAACAAAGTAGTGAACTTCGAAAAACTACTTTTTAACAATTTCAAAAAGCTCTGAGATGTTCAACTCAAAGGCAGCAACAGGCATGTCAAGGTCAAAGTTAGCCAAAACCTGCGGATGCAGCTCACCAATATAAGCAACCTTCTTACCATCAACTATAACACGACCAACTCTCCCTGGAATAAAGCTCTTGTGCTCTGTTTCAACAATCTCATACTTAAGGTCAAGAGCCTTCATAAAAGAATCAATAACCTGCTTAGCATCAGTGTAATCAGCTTTTGTGTGACAGGAAACAACAGCAAGCCTCAAAAACTCAGAAACATTAGTCTCTGACTTATCATCCTTGACAAAAACAGTGCCAATCTCAAAAATCTTCTGGGGGTACTCGTTATGCTTGTTAGAATTCAAAATACGCAGCATGCTAGGGATCATCCAGGAGCGGAGAACGTTAAACTCAGAGCTCAAAGAGTTAGCAAGCTCAACAGGATCGACATCAACAAGCATCCTCTTGCCAAGGTCATCCTTATTAGTCAGGTTATAACTATTAGTCTCAACCAAACCAAATCCAACAAGGAAGTTTGCAACCTTACTCCTGAAAACCTCAATGGCATCCTCCTCAGCAATCGTTGCAACGTTAGGAATCTCAGGATTCATGTTATCAAAGCCATAAGCAATACCAACATCCTCCACCAAGTCTGCCTGATGCATTATGTCAGCACGATAAGCTGGAATGAGAACCTTCTTGTTTTTGAAACCATAACCCATCTTAGACAGCAGCTTAACAACATCAGCATCCTTAAGCTTCAAACCAAGAACCTTGTTAACGTACTTAACATCAACAGACATCTCCTTAGGCTTCAAATCAGGAGTTATTAACTTCTTATCAGGATAATGCAACTCCATAGAACAGATAGTCCCACCCATATCAGCAAGGGCAGTAACGATGATGTTCAAACATGTGGACAAAGCATTAAAATCAAAACCTGAACACTCAATAAAGACATCTTTAGTGGATTCTGTAATCTTACCGGTATCATGAGAGTTTATTATAGGAGGCATTGACAAGACATGATCGTCTGCATCAACAAAAATAGGGAACTTCTCAAAACCCTCAAGAAGATGGGCATACTCCCTACCGGTAGGATGCTGAGAAAGAATCTGCCTGGCATTGATAACATGAGGAAACTCCAATGGCTGGAACTTGATATCTTCAGGTTTCAAGGCAATGAACCTTATAGGAGTCTTAATCTTCTCAAAGGGATAGATACCAATAGCAGCCTTCTTCCTGTTCCTTCCGTAAGTAATGTGCAACTTCTCCTGAATCTGGATGATCTCACGAATCTTAGCATCATCAAACTTCAGATTCTTAACAATCGCACAGGCTGTAAAAGGCCTAACACCCTTCATAGACTTATCAATAATGACCTTCTCATTGGATTTAGCAAACTTGTATTCATGCAAACCAGTCTTAATACCCAGGAAAGAGGAGAACGCACGAGCAAAACCCTGCTCAGAAAGCATATCAGGACGGTCAGCAGTTACCTCAACAACAATCTCATCGTCACTAATTGATTCAAGGCTCATACCAAGATAACCAATCCTCTCACGAAGCTTCTCAGGAGGGAACTTCCTACCCACAACCTTCTCGAACACCTTCCTGTTAAGAGTTATCGTAGGCATCTTACAACCACAACTTCATCTCCCTCAACTGCTTCAAATCATTCTTGTACAAATCACGAATGTCAGTAATCTTGAAATGCTCAGCAACAGACCTTTCAAAACCACCACCCCAAGCAAGAACAGGAACATCCTTACCGAGCAGAGGCTTAACCATCTCAGGCCTGAAAATACCCGAACCGCAAACCTCAATCCACTGCTTCTTCACAGGATGGAAATACTCAACCTCCATAGAAGGTTCTGTATAAGGGAAGTAAGCAGGCTTAAACCTAATCTTATCAGGATCATAACCCAATTTCTCATAAAACTTCTTCAGGTAACCCATAAGATGCTTAAGATTAGCATCGGGATCAACAACAATACCCTCAAACTGATAGAACTCAAAAAGATGAGACCAATCAAGAGCCTCATTCCTGAAATTCTTAGCAATCGAGAAGAACTTAGCAGGCAGGTCCGACTCTTTCAAGGCAGCAATAGTCCTACCAGAAAGAACAGTCGTGTGAGTCCTTAAAACATTCTTCTTTGCCTCCTCAGGATTCCAGGAATAACGCCAGCCGATGCTGCCAGTAGTCCAACCGTTCTCATGAGTCTTCTTAACACGCTCAACAACATCATTATGAGGAAGCTTTCCCTTAGCAGGGTCCTTCAAGAAGAAAGTGTCCTGCAACTCACGAACAGGATGGTCCTGCGCAGTGAACAAAGCATCAAAATTCCAGAACGAAGTCTGAACCATACCACCCTTCATCTCCTTAAAACCAAGGTCAAGCCAGATGCGCTTCGCATGCTCCCTAACCTCATTGACAAAATGACGCTTGCCGGGATAAATTTTAGGAACGTTAACAGCAACATCGTAACGGCGGAAATTCTTACTCTTCCAGGAAGCAGACTTAATAATCTGAGGCGTGAGGGTATCTATGAACTCAGAACTGACCTTAAGCTTTGACAACTCCTCACCAAGCTTAGTAAGCTCAACACTCTTCATTTTTATGATGTTAGTCTTTATTATCCCCTTCCTGTTTCTCAGCTCGTTATAAGCGAACTTGTCCTCAGGGGAGAACTTCAAAATATCAAGGGGGAGCTTCTTCAAGAAAGCCTCCTCAAGGAATTCCTTATCAACAAGCTTCCTGCCGTTATCAGTCAACTTCACAAGCTTATCAGGAGTGATTGTAATGGCTGCTTTTTTCCTCAACAAACCAAAGGCGATGTTGAACTCATCACCTTCCAAATTTGCCTTCTTCCTAACAGCATCTAATGTCAAGTCAGAAGATGCAACAGCAGTCAAAAACCTCCTCTCCGGAAGGCCCTCCTCAGCAAGATACTTCTTACCATTATGATCAAGCTCAACAACCTCACTAACCTTAGTGTTAATCTTAAGAACATGCTTATTCTCAAACCACTGGAGGGCACGCATAACCTCCACATCCTTCAGCTTAGACTTCTGAACCAAAGAGTTAAGGTCAATGCCGTTCTTTAGAAACGGAAGAACACCCCTCTCCAAGGGATGTAAAGACTGTATAATCTTATTAAGATCCTGCATGATGATATAAATAATTGGTTAGTTTTTAAATTTTTTGATAAAAAAAGCCCCTTGGAAGAAGCTCCTCAGAAAGGAGCTAGATCCAAGGAAAGAGGTGTGTTATAAATTGCTTTATAACCATGATTTACTGAATGTCCTCATAGACATGTGAAATGTTGAATATGTTGGCTTCAAGACCGATGAGCATTGCAGCCAAACCAGCGAATTTGAAGTCCTCTTCCATCCTAATCACGCCTTCTCCATCGAACCCCAAGTTGAGTTGAACATCGTCTCAAGAGCAGATGCAAAAAACGGTGAAGTGACCCAGATGCCTGTATCATAACTCTCATGGATTTCCTTGTCGTTCTCTACCATGAACAAAAGCTCTTTGCCGTCAACAATCATGAACCTTGAGTTAATCTTGCTAGTGTGCTTAACCTCAGCAAGATCCTTTATTTCCTTAGCAACCTTCTTGGCCTCCTCAGTTACCAGAGGAGCTGCAATCTTAATCTTGACGTTATTCTCGTTAAGCTTCTTGAAAACCCTCTTAAACTCGTCAACATCCCTCACAAAGCCAGATGTGCTTGTAACAAGAGTAACGGTCTTCTCAGCATTGCTAAGCATAGTATCCATATGATTCCTCAGATTATTCCTGCCCCTTATCGCACCAGCAAGATTCGTAGGATCAACATTATGAATGCCTTGCTTGTACAGAAGCTCGATTTCCTTGAAGATAGTGGTCTCCTTAACCTTCTCAAGAAGATCAAGCTGATAATCAGAAGTTTTCTTAATGGATGTCTTAACCCTCTTTACGATCTCATCAGGCTGAACAGCAATATACTTGATAGGCTTACCAAGCTTTATTATAACAAATCCACGTTTCTCAAGACTTTCCAGAACGTCATAGCTTCTTGACCTCGGAACACCTGAGATGTCAGCAAGCTCACCTGCAGTTGCAAGGCCACGCGACAAAAGAGCAGTCCAGATCTTAACCTCATAAATATTTAAGTCAAACGCCGACCTCAATTTTTTCAAAAAGTCTTCTTGAACGATCATGTTAAACATCCTCCACTATCTGATAGTAACTAATGGGAAAAGAACTAGTATATAAAGCTTTCGTTTTTTAATCATTAAGCAGTAGTAAAAATATTCTGGTTGTTGGGTGCAAGAATAAGGGTTATGAGAACTATTTAAAATTTTTCAAAGAAAGAATCAGCTGTACTTCCTCTTTGTAAGCTCCCTGGCAACGAAAGCCAGGACAAAGAAAATCAGTATGAAACAAAGCAGCATGTAAAGCTGAACAGAAACTGACCCAAGAGAAGTATTGAACAGCATGACCCTCTTAAGAACACCCTCACTAATAACAAAGGGGTTGTACTTGGCAATGTTGCTTATGTAAGAAGGCAGGGTCTCTATAGGCAATATGGCGTTAGAGAAGAACAACAACAAAGAGCTTATCGAGATAGCACCAAGGGTTGAGGTCTCCTCAGACTTGAAAACAAACCCTATGAGTATACCCAAGAGTATGAACAATGTACTAACAATGAAAAGAATGACCACAAGAGGGCCGAGTATGTCAAACAAAGCGCTCTTGAAGAAATAAGAGGCAGCGATGAACAAAACAAGCACCTGCAAACCAACAACAAATATGTTGGTGAAGTAACCACCTATCATGAACATGAAATCATTAGTGGGGGTTATGAAATTACGGAAATAAGCCTTAGAGGACTTCTCACGAACCGTAATCGTCGAAGCAAGCAGTATGCAGATGAACATTATTATGAGAATAACAAAAGTAGGGAACAGATAACTCAAGTGGGTCTGCTTTCCTGTAACCGTCTCAATCTCAGTCTTAACAGGGCTCACAATGTTCTCAGCATTGGTAACCTTAATCCCCTCAATACCAGCAACAAGAGTATCTATTGATGTCTTAAGACCATTAATCTGACTGATATCAGTCTGAATGCTGTCCCTAACACCAGTAAGCTCATTAACAGAAGCCTCACGAACCTCAATAACAGACTCCATCTTAACCTTAAGCTTGCTAACACCCTCCTTCAACTCATTCAAAGCCTTGTTAACATCAGAGAAAGCACTTGTGCTAACGTTAGTGTCCTCCTTAACCTTCTGAACAGCCTTGTCAACCGCTGAGATGTTAAGGTCACTGTCATTGACCTCCAAATCCACAGAGTTAAGGCTGTCAGTAACAGTTTTAACCTTCAAAGACTTATCATTAGCGCTTGTTATTAGAGTAGAAACAGTAGACTTCTTCTCACTCAACTCCTTCTTTGTAGTGTCAAGAGTCGTCAGCAGGTCAGTCGTCAAACCCATGCTTATGTTAGCAGCCTTAGCAGAAACCTTCTGCGTAACACTGCTTGAGATAAGGAAAGCAAGATTCATACGGGACTCATCAACATAAAACTTAACAAGATTGTTAGCCTCATTAGAAACCTGCATGTCAGAAGGGAAAACAGCACACACATGATAGGTACCAAACTTAACACCCTCAATACACTCAGCCTCTGACGCAACAGGAATGGTGTTGTACTGCTGGTCCCTCAAATCAGAGATAACAGAGTTAGTAAGATCAGAATAGGAAGCAGAATAAGTAGCAATCCTCAAATCATACAAAGAAGAGGTGTTAAAAGCCATACCTATGAGAAAAACAATCAGCAGCGGACCAAAAATAACAATCAACGAAGAACTCTTAGACCTCATGATGATCTTCAAATCCTTCTTAATCATGGCTATCAACCTTGCAAGGATAGAAAGCCTAAGAGAAGAAATCCTGTCCATATCATTCAACCTGGGAGGGGAATCATCATAAATCTCCTTAGGCAAAGGCTTAGGCTCTGGCTTAACCTTCCCAATCTCCTTCTTCTGAGTAGGCTGTGCCTCTCTGTAAGCCTGATAAGCCCTCTTTATCTTGTCAAACATCTTTACCTCTTAGTCAATCTCTCAAACACTTCCTCAAGAGTAGGCTTGTTAACAGCAACGTCAACAAGATGCTCCCTAGACTCCTCAATAACGTGCAAAATCTGATGCAGAACCTTCTCTGCCTTTGGGGTGTAAACAACCATCTTATGCTCCTTAACATCAATGCTATCAATGTCAATCTTCCTCAACTTCTTCGCAATCCTCTCATAGTTACCCGGAGAGGTCTGTAAATGTATCTCCTCATTCTTGTAATACCTGCCCTTAAGCTGTTCAGTAGCACCAGTCTCAATAATCTGACCGTTATGCAGTATGGCAATCTTAGTGCAAATAGCCTCAATCTCAGTAAGAAGGTGAGAAGTAATAATGACAGTAGTGCCCCTCTCATTAATCTTCTTAACCAACAAAAGAATATCCTTCCTCAGCATGGGATCTAAGTCCTCTGTTGGCTCGTCAAGAATCAAAACCTTAGGATCATGAATTAGGGCACAGGCAATGTCCAAACGCCTCTGCATACCCTTGGAAAGATTCTCAGCAAGAACACCCTTAGCCTGATACAAGCCGACAAGCTTAAGCAAACCCTCAGCACGCCTGTTGATGTCAGACTGAGCCATGCCATAAAGCTTACCAAAATAATCAAGATTCTCCTTAACAGTCAACTTGATGTAAAAAGAACCGTCCTGGGTTGCAAAACCAAAAGTCTTCCTTATGCTAGAATGGTCCCTCACAATGTCCTTAGACTGGTAAAAAATGTTACCTGTGTTGGGATTCAAAAAACCGATAAGAATGTTAAGCAAAGTTGTCTTACCCGATCCGCTGATACCGATAACACCAAAACGCTCACCATAATTGATTTCTAGGTTGACGCCGTTGAGAACAACCTTTTCACCAAATTTTTTTGTGATATTTTTAAACTCAATAAACGGAAGATTAGCCATATGATATAAAAAAATCCCAGCTACTTATTAAATATTTACTAAAATTCAAAAGTAGTAACAAAAATTCCTCTCGATATTTTCATCAAACAAATACAATTGAAGCATAACCAACAGCGCTTGAATAATCATCAACAACATCACCTGAAGTATAGTACTTCAACAACTTACCGTTCTTACAACCCATGGCCTTAACAACAAAAATTGTAGTTACAATGGGAGCATAACCACAGATGGTGGCATGAACCTTCTTTATGTGAGAGACAAAGGAATCAACATCAAGCCTCAAAATTGTGTTAATGGCATCCTTGTCCATGTTATACATATGTTCCTTAGCCTTATCCTTGAAAGGAAGATAATCATAGGAACGGC
>JAZDEN010000055.1:0-3763 GCA_043808805.1 archaeon
GAAAAAACCAAATGCCAACACACTCATGACATGAGAAAAGCAATGATAACACAAGCACAAGAAAGGGTTAAACACGGTTTCTTATACGAGGCTGACGCAACCAAAGAGATCAATTTCGCAGACCTGGCTGACAAACTAAAACAGAATTTCCCACTATTCAAAAATTCGGAAGGGAGGAAAAATGTTCATACCCCTCCCTGAAATAATGATAGGAAAATATTGGGAAATAAGCGGAGAATTGCAAAGCAGGTGGAACAAGCTGATTCAAGAAGCCACACCAAAAAGAACCATACTTGAATATCTAACACAATCAAACCACCACCTAGCCTTCTGGGAGATATTCTGGAAATACTCAGAGAAAGGCAGACACTACCACACCCCAGAACACATGTTGGAATGCCTGAAAGAATTCGATGGGGTAAGATACGCAGCAGAAAATCCATTGGAAATTGATGCTGCACTAACAGGACATGATGTCATATACGACCCAAAGAGAAGGGATAACGAAGTCAGAAGCGCAGAATACATGCAAAACCTCTTACTAAAACTAAGAACCACAAAAAAATTCGCAGAAAGAACAAAAAACATAATACTAAAAACCAACCACATAACACCACCTGAAAACATCGACGAAATGCTCGCAGTAGACATAGACCTCTCAATACTGGGGAAAGAAACAAGAATATTTGATAAGTACAACAAAAACATTAGAAAAGAATACTCGTCCATACCAGAAGAAGCCTACAAAGAGAGAAGGAAGAAGTTCTTAGAAGATTTCCTAAAAAGAAAACAGATTTACTACACAGAACATTTCAGAGCCAAGTATGAAATAAAAGCGAGAGAGAACTTGGAGAGACTACTCAGAGAATAGAACCACAAAAATTTTAAACAACACAAGCAAAACCATAACTGATGATGGATATATTGCTAGTTGCTGTAGGCATAGCAGGCCTCATAGTTGCAACAATCGTAGACATAAAAAAAAGAGAAGTGCCTGATTGGGTTAGCTACAGCATGATATGTTCTGGGTTTGCATTAAGGCTGATAAACTCCATAACAACAGACAACTGGTGGTACACCCTATACGGGCTGATAGGCTTTGCAGCCATGCTAGGGATAGGAATGTTCATGTACTATGCAAAGCAGTGGGGAGGCGGTGACACAAAACTCATAATGGCTTTAGGTGTCATATTCGCAACCGTTGGGGATGATAAATATTTCCTGATTGACCTCTTCATCAACCTGCTGATAATAGGGGCAGCATACGGAATAGCATTCGGAATATTCCTCGCGATAAAAAAATGGGACAAGTTCAAGGAAGAAATAAAAAAAGCCATGATAAAAAACAAAAAATTGAGAATAGGAACACTCATACTGGGAGGAGCAGTTGCGTTAGCAATAATCATAGTGCAGGACAAGCTAATCACAATGTTCCTAGCACTGCCAACACTACTGCTAATACTATACATCTACCTCATAACATTCATGAGGGCAGTAGACAAGGCATGCATGTACAAACACATCGAGGTTGAAAAACTGACAGAAGGGGACTGGGTGGCAGAAGAAGTCAAAGCAAACAACAGGGTGGTATGCGGACCGAAAGACCTAGGGCTGGAAAAAGAGCAGATAGAAGAACTGAAAAGGCTGAAAATAAAAAAAGTGCTAGTCAAGGAAGGGATACCTTTTGTACCACCATTCCTCATAGCAACAATACTGACATTAATCTTTGGGAATATACTGATGATGCTGGTTTAAGCTAATCTCTCGTCCTCATCAAGCTCGTAACTAACTTCAGGCAACGACTCCTTGTCCTTAATAGAAAAAGACTTTATCGCATCAGCAATGTTCTTCATATCCTCCTTTGAGGACATCTTAGGCTTCCAGCCAAAAACAACGCCATCCTGGTCATATCTTGGTATAAGATGAAGAATAACGTGAGGAACGTTCTGGCCTGCAATAACACCGTTGGCAAAAAAGATGTTAAAACCCTTGGCATGAAGCATCTCCATGAAAACACCGCACAGCCTTTTCGCAACAACAAACATCCTAGAGACCATATCATCAGACATCTCAGTCATAGAACTGAAATGAGCCTTGGGAAAAAGAAGCACGTGACCGGGATTAGCAGGATTGATATCAAGAACTCCAACAAAACGATCATCAGAATAAATAACATTCGTCTCTATCTTGCCCTCAGCAATCAAACAGAAAGGGCAGTTGTTGCCAGGTATATTCTCCTCTGGCGCAGGCATGCCCTCTTCAACAACATCACCATTCATAGCACAACAAATTATTTAAATCATTAAAAAGGTTTCGCTTGTCATGATAAGCATAATCATACCAGCATACAACGAGGAGAAATACATAGAAAGGACACTGCAGTCAATACAGAAACAAAGATTCAAGGAATTCGAAACAATAGTCATGTGCAACGGATGCACAGACAGGACAGGAGATGTAGCAAAAAAATACGGAAGCAGAGTGATAAAAATAAAAGAAAAAGGAGTGTCAAAGGCAAGAAACGAAGGAGCAAAGGCAGCAAAATACAACAAACTAGTCTTCCTCGACGCAGACACATTGCTTTCAGAAGACACCCTGGAAAAAATATCCAAACTCAAAGGAATAGGGGTAAGCAGGGCAGCCGCAGACAGCAAAAAACTAAAAGCGAGAATATATTTGAAACTGAAAAACATACAGCACAGGCTCTGGGGATCAACAGGACTCATATTCTGCGACAAGGAAGTGTTCAACAAAATAGGCGGATTCGACGAGAATATGACAAAAGGAGAGGTGGGAAAATTCGTCAGGGCTGGAAAGAAAATAGCACAACACCACATAGCAGACACTTATGTTTACACATCAACAAGAAGATATGACAAGATAGGCTATTGGAAGATAGTAAAGTTCTGGATAAGAGAATACAGGAAACCAAGCAATGAAGAATACGAACCAATAAGGTAATCAACCAATAGTCCTTCTGACATCAACTATGGTAGCGCTTGCAACATCTTCCATCTCAGCAATCTCATCAGCAACAGGATCAGGACTGCCCTTCTTCTCATCAACCAAGAAACTAATCATGATAGCGTTAAGGCCGAAAGCAATCGGCTGGATCTCAACAGTAGCAACATCACCGCCAAAATTCTTGATCTTCTCCTTAGCCCTCTCCTCAAGATCCTTCAAATCAATATCAGTAGATGAAGGCATGATCTTCAAAGTGCAGAAAACAGTCGCCATCTTAGTTAGGGCCCTCAAACTCACAAGCAGGGCACTTGTACTTAGCACCAATCTGCCTGCAGTGCAGACACCTAATTATCTCAGCCTGACCGCAGTTAGGGCACTTGAACCTAACAGAACCCTTCTCGTTCAGAGTCTCTTTTTTGCATGAGTCGCAAATAAGTTTTTTCATAACGATAAGCGAGATTACAAATGTTTATAAAGCTTTTGAAATTGAAGAGAAATAATGATTGAGAGGGTGACATTCAAAAAGCCGGGTGCCATAAACACGAGGGAATTCTCATATGTTGACATGCATTACCATACAAGGTACAGTGATGGCCGGACAAAAATAGCAAAGGTAATGAAAAAATGTAGGAAAAGAGGTTTTGGTGTGGCAGTAACAGACCACAATGACATAAGGGGGGCCATACTTGCATCAAGATACAATGGAGTGATGACAATACCTGGGATAGAGCTAGGCGTGAGAGAAGGAGCACACCTGCTGCTATACTTCTACAACATAAAAGACCTTGAAGAATACTAC
>JAZDEN010000056.1:0-3995 GCA_043808805.1 archaeon
CTACGTGAACGGATTCACAGACACAACACTGAACCAGGCACAATATACAGGATCGATATACAACGTACAGTGGCAGAAAGCCATGGGATGGGTAAGGGAAAACACACCACAAGACGCGGTATTCGGACACTGGTGGGATTATGGTTACTTAGTACAGACAGGAGGGCAGAGAGCGACTGTCACAGACGGAGGAAACGCGATAGGTTATTGGAACTACCTCATGGGAAGGCATGCACTAACAGGACAGAGCGACCAAGAAGCACTCGAATTCTTATATGCACACAACGTAAGCTACTTCCTAATAGAAGAGGCAGAGATAGGAAAATACCCAGCATTCTCATCAATAGGATCAGATGCCAACTACGACAGATACTCATGGATAAATGTATACTCACTTGACAGAACACAGTCACAGGAAACAAGAGACCAGACAATATACCTATACAGGGGAGGAACACCTCTAGACGAGGACTTCATATACCAAGAAAAGGTATTCCCAAAACAAAGCTCGGGAATAGGCGGATTCCTAATACCAATAAAACAGGAAGGCAACCAGACACAGATACAGCAACCAACAGCAGTGCTGTTCTACAACGGACAACAGACAAGAGTTCCGCTTGAATGCGTATTCTTAGGAGGGAAAGAGATAATATTCCCAGAACCAGGACTTAAAGGTTGTTTGCAGATAGTCCCAAGAATAGAAAACCAACAAGTAGACGGGATGGGAGCAGCATTCTACCTATCAGAAAGAGTGGTACAATCAAGATTCGGACAGTACTACATGTTCAGCAAGGAATCAGAAAACTTCAAAATAGTCTACAATGACGAGCAAGAAATGCCACTCGCAATATACAACGGAAGAATAATAGGACCACTGAAGATATGGAAGGTGACATACCCAAAGAACATGACAGTAAACCAGACATACGTGCAGACAGAATTCCCAGACCCAAGCGTGACAAGAATATAGAAATGTTTTTATAACACCACAGTTCCTTCTAAACGTCATGCAATACACATCATTCATATCTGCAGCAATAAGCCTGATAGTAGTACTTCTAACAACGCCATGGCTGATAAGATACCTGAGAAAAATAGGGCTTGTCGTCAAGGACCAGAACAAAGAAGCAACACCCTTAGTGCCACTATCAGGAGGCATGGCAGTGATCGCAGGAATACTAGCAGGACTCATGAGTTTCATATTCTTCAGAACATTCTTCCCAGGAAGCGAAGGAACACTGGTAGTAAATAATGGCTCACTGGCAAACCTCTTCGCAGGAATACTAACCATACTAATAATAACATTCGTGGGATTCGTGGACGATTTAGTAATAAGAAGCGACCACGACAGCTCAACAGGGCTGAAACAATGGCAGAAACCACTACTCACACTAGCAGCAGCAGTACCACTCATGGTGGTTGGTGCAGGACACACAACAATGGGAATACCATTCATAGGAGAGGTAAACTTCGGAATCATCTATCCATTGATAATAATACCGATAGGGGTCGTAGGGGCTGCAAACATGGTAAACCTGCTCGGAGGACTCAACGGCCTAGAAACAGGAATGGGGATAATATACATGGGCAGCCTCGGACTGTACGCATTCGTAAACCAAAGCTACCTAGGAGCCCTAATAGCACTGGTAACGTTCGCATCACTGATAGGATTCTATTACTTCAACAGGTTCCCTGCAAAAATATTCCCAGGAGACTCGCTAACATACCTGCTGGGAGCGAGCATAGCAGTAATAGCAATACTGGGAAACATAGAAAGGGCAGCGATAATAGTATCAATACCATTCATAATAGAAGCCATGCTGAAAGCAAGAAGCAGGTTCAAGGCACAATGCTACG
The DNA here is from genome assembly GCA_043808805.1 of archaeon. GTDB lineage: Archaea > Nanobdellota > Nanobdellia > SCGC-AAA011-G17 > VGLX01 > JAWABC01. The sequence goes on from JAZDEN010000056.1 coordinate 1,858, forward strand.
GAACATATGAAAACGGAAAAATAAAATCAATGTACAACAAGATATACTCGCTAACACACATATTCATGAAAGGCAAATACACTGAAAAACAGATAACATACTTCATTCTAGGAATAGAGGTCGTGTTTGCAGGACTCATCTGGCTGATATAAAATGATAGAAGAAATGATGGGATTGTACAAGAGAAACGAGAGGCTGATAAAAGACAACATAACACTCGCAATAGGACTGCTGGCATTCGGACTCGCAGGCTACATATTCCACTTCTACGCGGGAAGGAAACTAGGACCGGAAGAATACGGGGTCCTGGGAGCATTACTATCGATATTATACCTGGTAAACATACTAACGCTTTTTGTACAGCTTGCCATAACCAAAGCAGTGTCAAACTTCAAGGAGAAGAAAGAAGAAGGCAAGATATCCTACCTACTGAAACAAGGCAGCAAAAAATACTGGGTGTATGGTATAGCGTCTGCGCTAATAATAGCCGCCATGACACCCCTATTGAGGTATTACCTCGGAATAAAAGTGTGGATACCCTTCTTTGCAATAGCACTTATGATGTTATTCAGCTACATACTGTCATTCAACATAGGAGTGCTTCAAGGACTTCAAAGATTCAAGGGCCTGGCAATAGTATACTGGGGGCAAGGCATAACAAAAGTAGGGATGGGGATACTTCTCATGGGAATAGGTCTTGGAGCAACCGGAGGGATGACAGCATTCGCAACCTCATACCTCATTGCATGGATCATAAGCATAATACTCATAACAAAAGTCTCAACATCGGGCGATGGAAAAACACATGACAACATACTCAAAAAAAGCATACCACTGCTGGTGGTACTGGGCAGCCTATCATTGATGTATTCGGTAGATGTCATATTAGTAAAGCATTACCTCCAGACAGCAGAAGCAGGATACTACACAGCACTATCAACGCTGGGAAAGGTAATATTCTTCGCATCAAACTCAGTAAGCTTCGTCATGTTCCCAAAGATATCAGAAACAAAAACAAGAAAAGAGAACAGGTCAATCCTTTACAAATCAATAATGCTGATAATACTCATAACACTGCCGATAACACTGGGCTACGCACTGTTCCCATCACTAGTGGTCAACCTACTCTTCGGCCAGAGCTACATGGCAATCAAAGGACTGCTATTCATGTTTGGCATGGTCATGCTGCTATACTCAATAATCTACACAATATGCTTCTACAACCTATCTTTGAACAAAACAAAATTTATTTATATCCTACTGTTATCCAACGTCACGCAAATAACAGCCCTTATCATATTCAACAAAAACATAGAGCAGGTAACATACGTCATGCTCGGGTTCATGACAACACTCCTGCTAAGCCTCCTGGTGATCAAGGAAAGAAAACATGAAACACCTCTCGCTGATAATACCAGCATACAATGAAGAGAAGAGAATAAGGAACACAATCATAAACTATGACAAATACCTTAGCGAGAAGTATAGGAATTACGAGATAATAGTCGTCCTGAACGGGTGCAGGGACAACACGCTGCAGATAGTGAAAGAGTTGCAGAGAGAAGTGAAAAGGCTCAAGTTCATAAACTTCGAACAGCCGACAGGAAAAGGAGGGGCGATAATAGAAGGCATGAAATACGCAGAGGGGGACATAGTGGGGTTTGTCGACGCTGACGACGCATTCAGGATACCAGGCGTCATAAAGATGATAGAAGAGGTTGAGAACGGGGCCGAATGCGTGATAGCATCAAAATGGAAAAACCAGAGATTCAGGGACGTCACAGAACCAAACGTGAGAAAAACATTAAGCAGGGGATGGAACATACTCGTGAAAAACATGCTAGGGCTCAACTATTACGACACACAGGCAGGGGCAAAATTCTTCACAAGAAAAGTAATGGAAGGAATAGGCTATGACTTCATAAGCAGGGACTTCACATTCGATGCAGAACTATTATATAAAATAAAAAACAATAACTACAGGATAAAGGAAGTGTACGTCCCAAGCAGGCACATGGAAGGAAGCACTTTCAAGATAAAACACTCGGCAAACATGTTCACCAACCTGATAAAGATATGGTGGTCAAAATAAAAACATTCTGCCTAACATTTGACATAGAGGAATTTGACATAGCAAG
>JAZDEN010000057.1:0-2134 GCA_043808805.1 archaeon
AGTAAAAGCAGCATACCACGGAGTCGAGATAAAACCTGACTACAAAGCAGGAATAGCCAGGGACTTCAAAAAGAAAAAAGAAGACGTATACCAGAAAAACATACAAAGGAACCTGCAGATAGTGAAGAACAAGGCATGGGGTCTTACAAGGGAGATAACAGACGAGGGAAGCAAGAACAGGCTGATGGACGTGCTTGACGCCGTAAGCCAGATAGACAAACTGTACACGTCAGGAGACCTAAAAGGAATGCTGAGGGTTGTACAACAGGTAAAGACAACAGCAGAAAGGATAAGTGTCCAGAAGAAAGAAAACCTTGAGATAAAAATGCCCACCAACCTACCGATGGAGATAAGGAGCGAAATGACCAAAGACATAAACGACACAAAAAAATGCTTCGAAAACGGACTCTACAGGAGCGCAACAATACTATGCGGCAGAGTCCTCGAAACAGCCCTACACAGGAAATACTATGACATAACAGGAGTAGACATACTCGAAAAGAACCCGGGAATAGGGCTTGGGACATTAGTAGCAAAACTGACTGAGAAGAACGTGAGGTTCGATCCAGGAGTAACACAACAGATACACCTCATAAATCAGGTAAGAGTATACACAGTGCACAAGAAACAGGAAGCATTCGAACCAACAAGGGAACAGGCCCACGCAACAATACTCTTCACAATGGATGTTATAAACAAACTATTCAACAACTAATTCTGCAGTTTCAAAACGTTTAAAAAAGGCAAAAACCCTATATGAACAGGGGTTTTTAGTCAAAATGAAGAAAATAATAATAGCACCAGTAGGGGAGAACATGGACGCCCTGTACCAAGGGCTGAATGAATTCCCAACAGAAAGGATAATCCTGATATCACCAGAATCAAAAATAGACATAGCTGAAAAAACAAAAAAAGAACTTGAAAAATTCAAGGTACCGGTAATAATCAAGGTGATAAAAGGAGACGGAACCTCAGGACTCTGGGAATCCATGTTCGAGACCATATCAAAAATAAGAAAAGACGAAAACGAAGCAGACATACTAGTCAACGTAGCAACAGGCGACAAGATAACAAACTGCGCTGCAACATCAGCAGCATTCGTAAACGGACTCAAAGCATTCTCAGTGGACGAGATAGAAGGAGTGATGCTCCTGCCTGTGCTGAAATTCTCATACTACAAACTATTAACAGACAAGAAGATGGAAATACTAAAAGTACTGAACCAGCCAGGATGCTGCATGTCACTGGAAGAACTCAGCAAGAGGACAAAAATGTCCCTACCATTAACCTCATACCACGTCAACGGAACGCTGAAAAGCGAAGGACTAAAAGAACTGGGACTGGTTGACACGATGGAAAGGAACGGAAGAGTTGAAATACACCTGAGCATGCTCGGAAGACTTCTAGTCAAGGGCTATGTAGAACAACCAGAAGACGGAGAGTGAGACAAATGGCTACAAAAAACAAAGAAGGACCAAGCAAAAAACTGGGCGAGGATATAAGTGCAAGACTTACCCAGTCAAGCCTAAAAGCAACATCAAAAATAGAGAAAGCATTGCTTAACTATCAAAAAGAACTTGGTGAAATAACAGGAAACATACTACCCAAAGGATTGGATGAAACACTCAAAGAAGCCTACAAAAAAGTTATGGGTACTGTAATAGAAGCAAATGTTTCAACGCTAAATTACTATAACAAAACAAAAGGAATAAGCAAGCCAAGGAAGCCACAATTTTCAGAAGAAGTATACGGCCAGGACTTCACAAACCACTGAACAGAAAGGTTTTAAAAGGGCAAAAAGGCCTAATTCTAACGTAGGAAAGGGATCTAACCACCGCGGAAACGTGAGGAAAGTCCATCCACCACAAAACGGTCGCTTACAACTAAGTTGGGGAAACCCAAGGCAACCGCTCAGAAACGACACGGCCTTTTATGAGCAATGAAGGCTGTGAAGGCTTTCGCAAGAAAGCTGAGATAACCAGCAGAGCACTCTAAAAGGATACGGTGAAACGGCGAGTCCCGACTGGTGCAAGTTCAGGTTGAACGCATAGTCGAATGTTAGAACAGCCGTTCCAAGACCCGCATCAAGCGGCGAGGGGCTGACAAAAGATGGCTTATCCTTTCCTACATTCTT
>JAZDEN010000058.1:0-2750 GCA_043808805.1 archaeon
GGAATCGAGGCAGGATATGCATATGCTAAAAAAATACCAATAATAGTAATAGCGAAAGAAGGCTCAGATGTGTCTACCACATTAAAAGGAATTTCAAAAAAAGTCATATTCTACAATAACCCAGAAGAATTGAGCAAGAAAATCAAGGGTAAATAAAAAGAGAAAAAATAGGGTGCCTATTCCACGATTACCTTGCCGAAGAAAGGCGCCTGAGCGTTCAGGTGGTCATGATAATTCCAGCTTCCCTTCTGATCAAACGTGAATGACCAGCTTTCCCCCTGTGCCAAACCCTTGCACGCATCAAACTTGCTTCCGATGCATCCGCCAGGTTCAGGGTAAACAGTGTGCGTAGGATGACTTGCCGACGCAATCCAGTGCGGTGTCGAATCCATGTTCAACCAGGTTACTGTATCCCCTGCCTTAACCGTAACAGTAGACGGGCTGTACCCTGCTGAGGTTATCTCAACAGTATAACTGCTAGAAGACGGCGGCGGAGACGTAGCAGGCGGCGGCGTGTTAGGTGTAGGCTGCGATGCACACCCTGCAACCAGCAAAACAGCCAACAATCCCAGAACTGCCCCAACTCTTGTATTTAACAACATTTTCGGCCTCATTCCTATCAAACCTCCCATACTGACATCTATAAGATGCCTTTTAATTATCCAAGAAAGTCACTACAAAGTATTTTTATTATTGGGCTGAAGTCCCATATAAACCTTTCGTTGAATTGATAAAAAATGGTTGAACAAAAACATTTTTAAACACAAATCCGGCTTAGGGATTATGGAAAAACTCTCAGACAAGCTGAAGAAAGCAATGATGAAACTATTCTCGCTAGACCTGCCAAAATTCTCAAATATAGAGATACAAAGGACAGTCATAGAGAACATAATAGACTTCGCAAGAACAAACTACCCAAAAGAATTCTCAGCGCTCCTAAGCGGACAGGTAAAAGACAAAAAGTTGGTAATAGAGGGAGTGATATACCAGCCCTACACAGGAACAAAAAGCTCATCATGGATGAGAATAAACGTTCCAATGCCCTCAAGGATAGTCGGTTCGGTACACAGCCACCCATCCTCATCAGTAAGACCGTCTGATGCTGACCTGCAATTCTTCAGAAAGAACGGGGTCGTAAACCTGATAATCGGTTATCCGTACAGGCCCAACAACATAGCATGCTACGACTACGACGGGAACAGACAGCCATTCTACATAGACATGAAAAACTAACCCAAGTCCTTTATGAACTCTTCCTTAGAAATCTCTATCGCCTTATTCCTCGGAAAACCACAAGTGGGACAGGTCTCAGGAGCGTTAACACCCCAATGATGATCACTACAGATGGTGCAACGCCAAAACTTCTTCTTACTCTTATCATAAGCCATTCTATCACGCCTCCAAATCAAAATCTGACTCTATAATATGCATGGCAGCAACAGCACCCTGGCCGACTGCAACAGAAATCTGGTCAGGACCTGTGTTCAAGGGACCAACAGCAAACAAACCCTTAACAGAACTCTCATAGTTGCCATCAACCTCTACGAAACCAGCCTTGCTCCTCCTCAGGTCAAGACCCATCAGGAAAGAATCGTTACGGGAATAACCCATGTCAGAAAGAACACAATCACACTCAATCTCACTATCGTCCTCAAGGACAACACTGCTGATGCAACAGGGAACAGTGCCATTAAGATGCTTCACACCCTTGTTAACAACCTTAATCTTCTCTACCCTCATCTTGTCCATGTACTCAACAGATATCTTGTTGTCCTTGCCAGTGCAGATAGTAATCTTATCGGTGTAAATCTGCCTGACAGCAAGCGCAGTCCTAGCAACACCATCACCATTACCAATGATAACAGCACGCTTGCCAGTCATCCTGTAACCATCGCAATCAAGGCAGGTGAAGAAAGTCTCACCAAGAAAATCAGAAAGGTTGTCAATGTCAGGAAGAACATCATTGATGCCTGAGGCTGCGATAACATACCTCGACGGGAAAATACCCTCAGAGGTCACAACCTTGAAAACATCCTCCTTCGAGACGTCACGGACTGTTGAAAGGACAACCTCAACGCCATACTTCTTAGCCTGCTCCATGCCAGCCTCAAGCAGGTCAGGACCTGTGATGTTATCAAAACCAAGGTAGTTGTTGATGTGGACGGAAAGAGAGGTACGCATAGGACCGGAATAGATAAGCAGTGTTTTCTTATTGGCACGGCCGAGATAAATAGCTGCGGAAAGCCCTCCCGGGCCTCCACCTATAACAATGCAATCATATACCATTTAAACCCCCAATCAAAAAAATAAAAATTATCTCCTTTTCCTAGCAACCTTCTTTGGTGCAGGGGCAGGAGCAGCCTTAACAGGCCTCATCATTGTTCGGATTGGCCTCTTCTGGAAAAAAGCAAGATAGATTATCTCCAGCAGACCAATCGTGTTAACGATAATCAGCACTATGAACCAAGCCTTCTGCCCGTAACGTGCAGATTTCCACAAAGCAATGCCCTTCCAGATCGTGCTCCAGATAAGTGCAACAACCAACAAGAACCAAATAAAAGTCAAATCATTCATAACAAAGACCTCCTGTTTTAAATCATCATAAAAAGCTTAATAAAGTATATAACTTTTACTATTCTGCAATGGAATTAATAGCCCATCTATTACTAACAGGCGCCGTATTCGGATTCTCACTATTCCTACTTGTAGGTGCCATACTGCCTGACGTGCTGTTCCTGATAGCATACATG
>JAZDEN010000059.1:0-4787 GCA_043808805.1 archaeon
AAAGAGAAGTTGAGTTTGTTTGAGAATTACATTCCTGAGGTTGCTGTTGCCTTGCATAATCTTTCAGGTGAGCCAAAGGATGATATTACCGAAGGCCTTCTTAAGATTTTGAAGAAGGGTCTTCCTGATTTGGAGAAGAATGGTGGTAAGATTGAAGAAGACAAAAGCTGAATTGAGTGAGTTTGGTAAGAATCTGGTTAAGCAGATTAAGCATAAGAAGAATCCTACAATCACCTTGCCAGTCCGTTCTCTGTCTAATGTTGGTTTTGATGAGAAAAGTAGAACTCTTACTTTGAAGGATCGTATCGCTAATCGTTATTTCTTCAACGTTGCTCACGCTAAGAAGTTCTTGCAGACTGTTGAGGTTGCTTCTATAAGTAAGAATCTTTTGGGTGAAGAGAAGCACGCTAGTTTGAGGGATGTTTTTTACATGGCTAAGCGTACAATCCCTAACACCAAGATTAACATCGTTGATGAGCAGCAGGAGAGTGATGCTGTTATTGAGGATTTGGAGTTGATACTGGATTCTTCAAGGGAGCAGCTTCATATCAACGCTAACAAGATGGGCTCTGTTGCTGGCAAGGTTGTTGTTAAGGATAGAGGAGACACGATTAATTGGGCTAAGATGGGTTCTGGTGGTTGGTCCATTCCGAGTAATGTTGAAGACATCAAGTTCCTCAAGGTTAACGCTAAATACATCATTTACATGGAGAAAGCTGCTGTTTGGGAACGTCTTCATGAGGATAGGTTCTGGGAGAAGCAGAATTGCATCATCATGTCTTCCCAGGGTCAGACGACCCGTGGTATAAGGAGGTTGTTGCAGAGGATGCATTCCGAGTTCAAGATTCCAATTTATGTCCTTACTGACTTTGACCCCTGGGGGTTCTACATTTACTCTGTCCTGAAGTTTGGTTCCATCAGCCTCGCCCACATATCTGAGCGTATGGCCATTCCTGGTGTCAAATTTTTGGGCATTACTGCTGAGGATATTGAGAATTATGATCTGAAGAAGCACCTCATCAAGTTTAAGGACACTGACGTGGCGAGGTTGCAGCAGATTTCCAAGTATGAGTGGTTTGAGAAGAACAAGGCCTGGCAGAACCAGTTCAAGTTGATGAAGGGCATGCAGTCAAAAGCAGAAATACAAGCACTTTCAGCTCGTGGTATTTCCTTTATTTCTGAGAAATACCTTCCTGAGAAGATCAAGAAGAACGAGTGGATTGATTAATTCTTGATGTATAGAAACGTTTATAAATGCCCTAAGGAGATTTTATTATCGAGCCCCGATAGCTCAGCAGGTAGAGCACATGTGTTCTACTAAAGACCTGTGAAACTGTTACTTTCTGAGCAGAGATCATGGGGTCGCAAGTTCGAGTCTTGCTCGGGGCGCCATTTTTTATTCCAGCTTGAAGGATCCCATATAACCTAGTTTTAGATCTTTGTCCGGGTTGGCTTGTTCGTATTTTTTTAGGAATCTTTCTTCTTCATGGTAGTATTTTCCTTCGATGCGTCTGTTTTTGTAGTTCTTTATTACCCTGTAATAATGTTCCAGTTTCGCGAACAGTCCGTCTTTTCTCAGCTCAATTAGTTTCTCTGAGTTTTTGTCTATCACATTGAAGAATTCTATCAAAGACATCTTGTTTTTCAACAGGTGGAGTCTTCTTTCTATCGCTTCTACTGCTATTTTTTCGCAATATAAGAATGAGGTTAGGTAGAGTATCGCCCTTGCCTCATTTATTTCATCCCAACTCGGCTCGTCTTTTTTTATTATCGAGATATATTTGTCCCATAGGCTGTCAAGTTCTTCTTTTACTTTATCCGGTTCCATCAAGTAGGTATACTTAAGTAAGGATATCATGTTTTTTAGTAACAAAGCCTAATATTTTAATGTTGTGTTAAACTATAATGTGATTTTACAAAAGCTTCTATCTCTTCTTTGAAGTGTCGTTTTTGGATAAAGTAATGTGCTCCATGTGCTATCGCTGTTTCTTTGATGCCCTCAATTGAAGTCATAACCACAACGATTGTGTCTTCGGTTTTATCTCGTATTTGCCTGCATAGTACTAATCCGTCTAGATTTTTGGGGTTGGATGTGTCAAAATTTATGTCTGTGATGACCAATCCTGGTTTGGATGCTTCATATAGCATCAATCCTTCTTTGATGTCGTAAGCATGTAAGAATTCCTTAAACCCAAAATAAAAGAGGTTTCTTTCTGCAACATCATGCCATTTCTTAAGGTCGTCTGCTATTAACGTTACCACGGTTCCCCTGTTATGGCCCTGCTTATAAGATTTCCTATTATCAGAATTAGGCTGCTTTTCTTTCTTCGAATTGTTCAGGTATTTGTTCTGTTATGCCTATTATCGGTATCTCCTGTTCTGCTTGCTGTGCGTTCTCCAGTATCATCCTTATTAGTTGGACATAGCTTATTCTCGATTCTCCTGCTATTTTTGCTACTGCTCCTTCCCTTGATAGGTCTGGGTTTACGTTGACTTCTAGCACGTATGGTGTTCCCTTGTCGTCTAGTCTTAGGTCTACTCTTGCGTAGCTCCTGCATCCTAATGCCTTGTATGCTTTTTTTGATTCTGCTATTATTTTTTCTTCGAGTTGTTTTGGTAGGTTTGCCGGCTTTCTTACAGTTCCTGCATAATCCTGTCCTTCCTCTTCCCATTTTGATTCGTATGTCATTATTCTTGGTTTTCCCTCGAATGTTTTGTCGTCGAACATTATCTCTGATACCCTCATTACCTTGTCCCCTATCACGACGGTGCTTATCTCTTTCCCTTCTATGTATTCCTCGACTAGCATGTGTCCGTATTGGTGTATCATTTCGTTGAGTTTTTTCTGTAGTTGTTGTTCGTCATGTACTATTGAGTCTTCTGTTATTCCTACGCTGCCGTGTTCTGTGTTTGGTTTTACTATGAGTGGGTATTTTAGTCCTCTTATTTTTGTGTCTGCTGAGCTTACTAGCTGGTATCTTGGTGTTGTGACGCCCGAGTCCATCAGTTTTTTCTTTGCCAGTGCTTTTCTTGCGCACATTGCCAGTGGCTGGTACGCGTCCCCCGTGTATGGTATGCCCATGGTTTCGAGTCTTTTAGGCACTAGGGCTTCATTTTTTGGCTCTAAGAAATCGTCGCAGATGTTTATTACCATGTCAGGGTTGAGTTTTTTCAGTTCTTTTAGGTTGCTTAGGTCTTCTTTGACTATGACTTCTTTGTATTTTACACCTATCCTGTCTAATGCTTTCTTTACGTCTAGAACATCCTGATAGTTTTCTGTCCTTCCCTGACTGAACTGCGGCCCGTATTTCTCAGGCAGCAGTGACCTGTCGTTTCTTAATATTACTACTTCCATTGTTTTGTTATTTTTGAGTATTGATTATGGTTTCTTTTGGTTTAAAAAGTTTTGTGTTACCTTCTCTCTCTTCTTAATTGTTCATAAGCTTCTTTTCTTGCTTTTTGTTGTTGTGCTCTTCTCTGGAACCATCCCTTTCCTGCTGCTGCTCCTGCGGCTCCTCCTGCTGCCACTCCTCCTGCTAGATACCCTGCACCTCTCATTGCGCTGTTGCCCACTCCTCTCATCGCTCCTGTTCCTGTTCTGCCGACGCTGCCTAGGAAGCTTCTCGAGCCCATCTTGCTCCTGATATAGATCAGTATTACTAGTATTACTAGGAATATGAGTGCTGCCATTGGTCTGTTTTCTGCTGCGTATCTGAATATCATGTCTACTGCGTCGCTTCCGAATTCTAGGAATCCGAATGCTGGTAGGTAGTAGATTATTGCTCCGTATGCTGATATTACCAGTATCCATTTTATTGTTCTTCCTATTCTTGCCAGGTCGCATGCTATGCTTATGAGTATATATGGCAGTAGTATTACGACAAACCCTATTATCAGTCCGTACACTCCTGACATTGTTTCTATCCACTCGTCTGGCATCAGCCTTATTCCTGTGAATGCTATTATTGCTGCTATGAGCACCGGTATTGCTCTTTTTTGGTTCTTGAATACTTTTTCAGTCCCTTTGAATATTGCGAAGAATACTATGACGAATAGCGCTAGTTTTATCAGCGCTGTTGTTGTCACCCCTCCTGTGGAGAATATGAAGTCAAGCAGGTCCTGTACCCCTTCCTCTATCATTTTTCCTCTTTTTTCATAGTTTTGCTTTTGCCCTGAAGTTTGGCTTTATGCTGTATTCTATCTCTTCTTCCTTTATTTTTAATGTTTTTGTTGTCTTTCCCAGTATTTCGATCTGTCTTGTTTTTGCTGTCATATTTGATGATATTTCTTTTACTGTTAGTTCATAATCGTTCGCGTCCAGTGTACTCCCTGTTTGTGTGTTCAGTTCACTTAGGTATTCGGAGAATTTTTCTTTGAATGCCTTTGCAACCTCGTCTTCGCAGAATAGTTTTAGGTTTGCCTGGCAGTCTGGTTTTCCCTGCTGGCACTGGTCTAGTTGTATGTTGCATATCTCTTTCATCGTCAGTCCTTGCTGGTATGTTCTTGATTTAACATTTAATGCCTTGTTTAGTGAGTATTCTGCTGCCTTGTCTATGTAGTACATCTGGTCTTGTGCCCTATTGCCTATTCCTGTAGCTGCGAATTCTATCCTGCCTATGTTTTTTGGTTTTATTTGCATCTGCATTAGCCAGATGCTTGCTATTAGGAATCCCAGTGATGCTATTATGAGCAGTATTGTCCCCTTTTTCTTTAGTTTAGAGTAGCGGTTCGCCATGTTCTATCTTTATTCTTGCATATCCTCCTTGTTGTAGTGGTATTATCTCGTC
>JAZDEN010000060.1:0-4776 GCA_043808805.1 archaeon
GCCGCTGAGTGTTGCTTCGTATTTTATTGGTCCTGCGTATCCTCCCACTGCCACTGCCTCTTCCCTGTATTTCTTCTCGAGTATGAGTGTTAGCCCGTCTGTTGATCCTGTGAATTTGGCGCTTCCGAATATGTCTTCTACTGTTCCTTTGAATGCCCTTACTCCATGAAATGTTTTTATTTCCTGTTCCACATATACCTCAAAAAGTCCCCTGGGGGGTATCTCCTTGCTCCACGTTCCTATCCATCTTGGTTCTTTGCTTGCTATTATCCTTCCCAGTGTTATTGCTTTGTTCTGCCTTTCAACTTTTTCCCTTAATGCGAGTGCAGCTTTGTCTGGTTCTGCGTTTTGTGCCAGTTTTCCGAATATCTGTGGTGGCCTTGCCATGTATTCAGGCAGGTTGTCTAGATTGACTTTTGCCTCGTACTGTTCCCTTGCGTAGTTCTCGAATTTGAGTTTTATCGTCTCCATGAGTCCTGGGTTTGCCATGAAGTAGTCTGCGTGTCCGCTTCCCAATATCACGATTTCAGGTCTTTCTTTGACTATTGCCTCGAGTATCTTGTCCGCTCTTGTTACTGTGTTTATGTGTTCTATCTCCACCTCTGTCCTGTACAGTTTTTCCGTCTGCTCTCTCTTCACTTTTTCAAGTCCCATGTTGTCTGGTTGTGACTGTATCGTTTTTTCTAGGGCCTGTATTCCCTCTAGGTCTCTCTCTTTTTCTACTAGTCTCTTTGAGGTCTCCCTTAATGATTGGTAGTGGTCTAGGAATACAACTTCTAAGTCTCTCATCTTGCATATGCCCAGTATCTCTGTCCAGTAGCCTGCTGTGTGTTTTGGTATGTGAACGTCCTTTTTCCTTATTTTCATGCCTCTTCTGTATGGCATTCCTCCATCGCAGAATTCGTCGAAGTACTGTACCCCCACTCTTGTCTTTTTTGGCAGGGTCATCAGCTCTTCCCTTAAATCCTTTCCAACGTGTGTTATTATCTGCCCTGTCTCTCCGCCTAGAACTTCCTGAAGTGAGTATCCTGCTATGGTCATGAAGCCTCCGTCACTCACACCATACATCTTTTTGACAATGACCATACTTTTTCCTTTGTCTGGAAATTTATAAGATTGTTTGTTGTGTAAAATAACGTTTGGGAAAGCCTTTTAAATTTGGTTTTCCCTTGTTTTAGCTAAGGGCCTATAGCATAACCCGGATCGTGCTACCGGCTTCGGTTTAAAAAGTAGAAACCGGTGGATGGGGGTTCAAATCCCTCTAGGCCCATTTCTTTCTAAGTTATTTATAGAAAACAGAAGCTTTATATAGGTATTCTATATATAGGATTCAGATATATCACAACTAGGAGGGATTTAAAGATGAAAGCTGATAAGATTAAAAGTGAAGTTAGAAAAAAATATGGTGGTATCGCTAAATCTGGCGGAAGTTGTGGTTGTTCCGATCGGGACACTGGTATGTTGAAGGAGAATTGGGGTTACACGGAAAAGATAGGTTATAAGAAGGAGGAAGTGTCATCTGTCCCTCAGGGTGCTGTAAGCTTGGGTTGTGGTAATCCTCTTGCCTTGGCTTCTATTAAAAAGGGCCAGGTTGTTTTGGACTTAGGTTCTGGTACAGGTTTTGATGTTTTCTTGGCTGCTAAGGCTGTTGGTGAAAATGGGAAGGTCATAGGTATTGACATGACGCCTGAGATGATTAAGAAAGCTGAAGAGAACGCTCGCAAGGGCAACTATAAGAATGTTGAGTTTCGCTTGGGAGAGATTGAGAATCTTCCTGTTGACGACAGCTCTGTTGATGTTGTGATCTCTAATTGTGTTATCAATCTTTCCCCTGATAAGGGCAAGGTTTTCAGCGAGTCTTACAGGGTTCTCAAGAAGGGTGGAAAGCTCATGGTCTCTGACCTTGTCTTGGAGAATCCTTTGCCTAAAGAGGTAAGGGAGGATGTTGCAGCTTATGTTGGATGTGTTGCCGGAGCTAGTTTGAAGAAGGATTACCTTGATCTTATCAAGAAAGTTGGATTTAGGACGGTGGAAGTGGTAGCAAGTTCGGATCTGCCTTTGGATGAGGAAGATATAAAGGTGATTAAGCAGAATGCAATCGGTAAGATGGTGCTGAAAAAATTGGGCGGTGATTTGAAAAAGCTTATAAATATTCGAGATTCAGTAAAGAGTATTAAGGTTTTGGCAGTTAAATAATTTGGGTTTAAGATGAAAATTGATTGGAGTAGGGCTTTGATGCTAGGCCTGGTTAAGCTGGGGATTCTCTCTGTGTTAAATGAGGGTCCGTTGCACGGCTATGGTATTATTAAGAAAATTGAGGAGAAGTGCAAGGGTTGTTGTAAGATATCTGTCGGCTCTCTGTATCCCGCTTTGAAGGAGCTTGAGAATAAGGGCCTTGTTAAGAGCAGGAAAAAAGTGTTTAATGGTAGGAAGAGGGTTGTTTACGAGCTTACTAAAGAGGGTGAAGAGACCTTGAGGGATGGCTTAACTAAGTGGTGTGATTTTAGAAGGTGGAGTAAAGACCTGTTTCAATAGTTATTTTATTAGTAGTCTGGATTAGACCATTTCAAAAAAAAGAATGTTTTATAAGTGGGTTCTTTTTCCAAGTCACGATGCGAGGTAAAGAGTTGTTTGGTAAGAAAATCAGTGGTCCTTTCACCATCCCTGCTGGCATAGTTACCACAGAGCCTTCTGTTTTGGAAAAGATTGCTAACGAGGTTCCTCAGGTTGGTATTCTTACTACCAAGAGCATCGGCCCTCAGCCGAGGGCTGGTTATAGGGAGCCTGTCATAGCCCAGTATTCTTATTATTCTTTTATCAATGCTGTTGGTCTTTCCAATCCGGGCAAGGATGAGTATGCCAAGAAGATATCAAGAATAAAAATTCCAAAAGACAAATTTTTGCTCATCTCTATTTTTGGCGGTGATGAGAAGGAATTCAGGGAGGTTGCTGAAACCTTGCATCCTTATGCTGATGGTTTTGAGCTTAACATTTCCTGTCCCCATTCTGGTGTTTATGGTCAGAGTGTTGGTAAGGACACTGATCTTGTTAAGAGGGTTGTTAAGGAGGTTGCGTCTCTGGGTAAGCCTGTGATGGTTAAGCTCTCTCCCAATCTTGATGTTGTGGAGACTGCCAAGGCCTCTCTTAAGGGTGGTGCTTCTGGCTTCACTCTAATTAACACTCGTGGTCCTGAGGAGTTTTTGTATGAAGGTTTCCCTATCCTTTCCAATAAGGTTGGCGGTGTTTCGGGTAGGGAGATTATTAATCTCGGTTTGAAATCTGTTAGGAAGGTTAGGAGGCTTACCTCTCTTCCGATAATTGCCTGTGGGGGTATTTCAAATGCAGAGCACGTAAAGCTTTACAGGCGTGCCGGTGCTGATTTTTTTGGTGTGGGTTCTGCACTTGCTGGTATGAGTACAAAGTTGATGAAAGATTACTTCAGGTACTTATCCTCTGACGTTGAGAATAATAAGAAAATGTCCCTGAGGTATGTCAGGTTTAAGGCAGGTATGGATTATCGCAGGTTTAAGGTCTCTGGTAATGAAAGACTGGCTGATGACTTGTATATTTTAAGTCTTGATAATGGTTTGCACTCGCAGCCTGGTCAGTTTGTTTTTGCTTGGCTGCCTGGGAAGGGTGAGAAGCCTTTCTCTGTTTTTGAGAACGACCCTCTAACACTACTTGTTCAGAAGAGGGGTTGTTTTACCTCTCATCTTTCTGAGCTGAAGCGTAATGATTTTTTGTATGTTCGCGGCCCTTATGGTAATTCTCCGAGTGCTAACGAGCATACCTTGTTTGTTGGTGGTGGCACTGGTATTGCTGCTCTTTATCTTCTTATGAAGCGGTATGGTGGTGTTGCTTTGTTTGGTGCTAAGGATAAGGCCCACATTCCTTATGCGGATAAGTTGAAGAGAATGTTTAGCGATCTTTACATAACAACTGAGTCAGGGGATTTCGGCAGCAAGGGTTTGGTTACTGATAACTTGGAAGAGATTATAGAAGAGCATAATCCTGAGTTTTTTGTCAATTGCGGTCCGGAAGCGATGGTTAGATCCGCTTTAAAGAAAGAGCTTGATTATGTCCCTCCTGAAAATGTTTATTCTTCTTTAGAGTTTCTTACGATGTGCGGTGTTGGTTTGTGCGGTCGTTGCTCCACTTCTAAGGGTTACAGGAATTGTGTTGACGGGACTTTCTTCAGGCCTGATCAGGTTTAGAAGTATTATTCTATTATTTTGTTTCTTCTTATGTTTACCATTTTTATGATGTCAAATATTCCGACGACGCTTAGTGATATTGCTATGGCAATAACCCAGCTCCATATTCCTATAGGTGCTGTTCCAAATATTGTGTTGGCATCGGTGTATATTATGGCAATCGTTGCTATTATCGATGCTGCTGATGCGTATATGAGCCACTTGTTCCCGAATAGGTTTGTCTTGTGTACTGGTTTCCTGAATGATCTGAAGTTGAAGGCGTTTGTAATCTCAAAGAGTATTAGCGTTACTAATGCTGTTGTCCTGGCAGTGTCAACGTCATGTCCCAGCATCTTTATCTCGTAGTAGAACAGCCCTACCACGCCTATTGATATTATTGCCGCTGCTATTATCATTAATGTTATCAGTTGTTTGTTTATCAGCCTTGAGTCTTTTCTGGGTTTGACTTTCATTATGTCGTGTGATGGTGGGTTGAATCCCAGTGTTAGTGCTGGGAGGTTGTCCGTTACTAGGTTCATGAACAGGATTTGTATTGCAAGTAGCGGTAATGGCAGCCCTATGA
>JAZDEN010000061.1:0-5440 GCA_043808805.1 archaeon
CAGGCAAAAGAAGGGGACAACTCAATAGCATTCGAATACAAAGACTGCGCAGGATGCCTGTGGAAAGATAAAACCATGCCAGTAACAGTCGTAGAATCACAGACAAGCTTTGATGTGGTATTACAAGAAATAACAACAGAAGGCGTGTTCATAGCGATAGCAAACATAGGGAAAAACCCGGCAAACGCAATAACAGTAAGCATACCAGAACAGGAAAACTTCAAGACAGACCTCACATCAGCAGCCATAGTAGGAAACCTTGAAAGCGGCGACTACACAATAACATCATTCAAGGTATCACCAACACAGAGAGGGGCAACGGGAAAACAAGACCTTTCGGTACAGATAGACTACACAGACCCTTTCGGAACAAGAAGGACAGCAATAAAACAGGTCTCGGTAAACCCAGCATCATTAAGCGGGCTTAGCACCACACTGCCCACCAGCGGAAACTTCGCCGGAAGAACTACAGGAACAAGCTCAGGAATGCTATCAAACACGTGGTTCTGGGTGTCGGTTGCGTTAGCCGTACTCGTAGTTATACTATTCTTCAAGAAACGCGCAAAAAAATGAGAGTGTCCAAAAGCGTCAAACTAGCGTACAACATACTGAGCCACAGCAAGCTTAGAAGCTGGCTCTCAATAGTGGGGATAGTAATAGGGGTTGCGTCTGTAATAGCAATAATGTCCCTGGGAACGGGAATGCAATTAGCCCTTGAACAAAGACTAGGAACACTAGGGGCAGACGTCATTACGATTTCACCAGGATTCTCCCGGGCAAGCGGGGGACAAGCAGGATTCAGAATAAGAGATGATACAGGCGGAAGCACCGGTACAACAGTACAAAACCTAACCAACAAAGAAGTCCAAGCACTAAAACTAGTACCAAACATAGCATACATACAAGGTGTAGTATCAAAAAGAGCAGACATAGGCTATCTAGACGAGACAACAACCTCAACAGTCAAAGGGGTTGACACAAAAGTCTGGAAAGACATGGAAACAACAGGGCTGGAAGCTGGAAGGTATCTATCACAGGGAGACAAGAACGTAGCAGTAATAGGCTATAACGTAGCAACAGAAAGATTCAAACAAGACATCCCCCTCAACAGGCAGATAACCATAGAGGGAAAACCATTCAGGGTGGTAGGAATACTAAAAGCATCCGAAGGACTGGGCATCGGAGGACAAACCAGCTCAACAGTATACATACCCATCGAAACAGCAAGAACAACACTGGAAGACGTGGGAACAAAAGAATTCACATCCATAGAAATAAGGGTCAAAGACACAAACCTTATTGATGATACCTTAACACAGATAGAATCAAGACTCATGCTAGTAAGGGCAGTCAACGAAAGAACAAAAGACTTCTCAGTAACATCAGTAAAAGCACTCCAGGAAACAATAGCATCAACACTATCAACAATGACGCTTTTCCTAAGCGCAATAGCAGCAATATCATTACTTGTAGGAGCAGTAGGGATAGCAAACACCATGTTCACAACAGTGCTGGAAAAAACAAAAGAGATAGGGATAATGAAATCAATAGGGGCAAAGAACAGGGATGTACTGCTAATGTTCCTATTCAACTCAGGGATGGTAGGGCTAGCAGGAGGAATCCTGGGAGGGCTGATAGGGATAGGAGCATCATACCTAATGTCAAGATTCATACTAAGCGGACTTGACCTGGGAAGAGTAAGCCTTGGATCAGCAGTCGTAAACCCACAAACACTAGCACTTGTCTTAGGGCTATCACTGTTCATAGGAATAATGGCAGGGATAATACCAGCATACAGGGCATCAAAGATGAACCCTGTGGATGCATTAAGATACGAATAGAAATATAAACAAGATAGTGCTTTGATAATATATGAAAATCCTGAGGACCACAATAATACTGACACTACTTCTGATAGGAATAGCTGAAGCGCACCAGCCAAGAATAGTATATGACAGGGAAAACCCTGGGACAAACCCAATAATAATAACAGAACCTGAAACATCAAGAGCATACTACGGGGAACTGAAAGGCAGGGAAGACAACTACATGATAATAAACGATGACGCTTTCATGCTTTATGTCAATGTATTAACACCGTTCAGGCTGCAAGACAACGAAAAAGACTTCTCAATAGAAGTAAAGGACTTCAACAACAGGCAGATCCTATTGGTTGACGGGACACAGGCAGAATGGAACCTGTATTTTGAGGAGTTCGGAAGGGATTACTACCTAAAAGGACCTGAAGAGAGAAAAGAACTGCCAGGCGGAATATACTACATGAACATATCCAGCAGTGATAATTATGGGAAATATACATTAGCAGTAGGGGAGAAGGAATCATACCCCATAAACGAGATATTCAAGGCATACTACACAGTGCCAAAAATAAAAAGGGAATTCTTCGGAGAAAGATACTACAAGCTGTTCCTCAACCCAGTGGGATTCGCAGCTGCAATAACACTGATAATCCTGCTGTTTGCCATATGGTTCGGGTTCAGACTGCGTAAGATAGCCAAGCAAAGAAGAATCCAAGAGAAGAAGTTACCAAGTTGGCAACGAACGAAATAAGCAAAGACTTCTCATAACTTAATCTGAAAAGAAGCATGACAAGGACTGCCTCTGCCAGGACAACACAAACCTCAACAAGAAAGAAATTACCCCCAAGGCCAACAAGGAGAGTAGCCAAAGGCCAGGTAAAGAGATTGATAAGAAGGACGTAGAGGAGGGTTTTTTTGGGGTGTTTCTTCACAAACAAGTGGACTATACCCAACTCAACAAAGAAAGTAAGAAAAAAATAAAGGGGGTTCATCTTCTTTTCTTCAAAAGCAGAAGAACTATAACAACCAGGGCAACTATTGGTATAGCTACGTAGAGATAGGTAAGGTAGTTGTTGGTTATCTCTGTGTTTCTAGGCTTTTCCTGGACACCGCTGAGATCAACCGTGTAATACTCTGTGTAATCCTGCTCAGGACTCTCCTCAGGAACAGTCTTGTAGGTCTCGATGCCACTTATAACCTCTACCGCCCCCTTAGACATGAGATAATCCTTCAACTCACGCTCAACATCAATGGAAGGGTCAGACATGCGAGCCCTCTCATCCAGACTTACAAATTTATTGTCAGCATCTACAACAAAGCTGGAATCAAACTCAGACCTTTCCACTGCAAACACAGAAAAATCACAGAACTTGTAACCGCCCGGAATAACACCATCACTACCAATAACCTGCATAGGACACATACTAGGCCCTAACTGACCAACCTGAATGAAAACATAATCAGGATAATCACCCATATTAGTGATCATGTTATTAATCCCAATACCACGCTGACCAGGCTCAATCGCATCTGCGTAAACCATAGGCACCAAAAGCGCCACCATCAACAAATATACGATTTTCATACAGAAAACGTATATTAGAGCATATATAAACGTTTTCTAAGGTTCAAGGCAGATTGAAACTAAGAAGAAAACCATTACAACACAATCAACTTGCCTAAAACATAACTAAAAATGTAGATGCCGAAGAAAATCAGGAAAACTATGACCAACCACTTACAGAGCCTCCTATAATCCTTCCTCTTGCTTTTCACAAAACCCCAAATGACGGCAAGATACACTATACCCATAAGCACGGAAAGCCACACTGCCATCACCAACTCCTTAGGTGCGTTCGGGACCCCCCTCAAATATTCCTCATTATACTGATAACCAAGTGATTCGCAATGCTCTTTGGTCTCATTTATATAATAAGGCCTTTCAATGAACCTCCAACCCTCAGGCAATGAATGACCCCCACCTGGATAGTCAAAAATCCTGCACTCCTTAGTCTGGTCATTGACAGCAAGCTGAGGAGCAAGAGCACCAAAAACAACAAAAGCTAAAGAGAACAGCAACAAGACCACCAGCTTTTTGCCAAACATACAAAAAAATAAAGCAGAATTAATATATAAAACTGCTTATCAACTAAAAAAATTTATATACTACAGAATAAGAATAAAACATAATGGCAGACTCCCAAGCAAGGGCAATAGCAATACTACTAGGAACCATAATAGGGGCAGGAATTCTAGGAATACCATACGTAATCTACCAAGCAGGATTCTGGACAGGAATCCTAATGATAATAGCACTCGGCATAGCACTGCTGATGCTACATCTCTACCTAGGAGAAATATCACTAAGGACAAAGAAAATCCACGAGCTAACAGGCTACGCAGAAAAATACCTCGGACCATGGGGAATGAGAGTAATGTTCATCACAATGCTCATAGGAAGCTATGGAGCATTAACAGCATACCTCATAGGAGTGGGAGCAACACTAAAAGCAGTCTTGGGGGGAACGGAAATAATGTACACAATAATCTGCTTTGTTCTTTTATCAGCAATAGTATACACAGGACTTAAAGCAGTGGGAAAATGGGAACTTTACCTACAGGGAATAATACTGTTCATAGTACTAGGCATAACAGCATACGCATTCATATTCATCAACCCAGAAAACCTAACAGGATTCAGCGCAACAAGCATATTCATACCATACGGGGCAATATTCTTCGCGATGATAGGGACGACAGCAATACCAGAAGTCAGGGAAACACTGAGAAAAAAACCTGAGTTAATGAAAAAAACAATACTCATAGGAACAATAGTACCCATAATAATCTACGCAATATTCACACTAGTTGTAGTAGGGGTCGTTGGGAACGGATTCAACTTCCTGACAGCCAACGAAAGAATAGCAACAGTAGCACTAGGAGAGGTCCTGGGAAAAAGCATGAACATACTAGCAAATTTATTTGCCACATTCACAATGGCAACATCATTCCTCACAATAGGATTAGCATTAACGTGGGTTTATAGGTATGACTACAAGATCAAAAAACACACAGCATGGGCACTCACAATATTCCTACCATTAATACTAGCGCTGAGCGGACTGACAACATTCATAAAAACCATAGGCATAGTAGGAGCAGTAGCAGGTGGAATAGAAGGAATACTAATAGTCATGATGCACAAAAAAGCAAAACACCTAGGAGACAGAAAACCAGAATACAGCATAAAACACTACACAATACTAAGCTACATACTGATGGCATTATTCGTCGTGGGGATCATTCTAACTTTGATATGAAAGAGCTACTAAAACCAAAAACAATCGCTGTAATAGGAGCGAGCAACCACAAGAGCAAGGTAGGGTACTCCCTAATGGAAAATCTAAGGAGATTTGAAGGAGAGGTAATACCAGTGAATATGCACGAGAAGAAAATACTGGGAAAAAAATGCTACAAAAACATACTACACATAGAAAAAGAGGTAGACCTAGCAATAATAGCAATACCAGCACCATTCGTGAAACAAGCAGTAAAGGAATCGAGACAGAAAGGAGTAAAGGCAATCATAATAATAAGCGCAGGATTCAGCGAAACAGGAA
>JAZDEN010000062.1:0-3251 GCA_043808805.1 archaeon
GAAGAAGATTGACAGGATTCACATCCCTACTAATTGTCTTGATGTTCTTGCCCAGCATATTTTTGGCATCGCAATATCTGAAAGGGTTTACATTGACCATCTTTTCAACATGATTAAGAGGAGTTATTGTTACAGGAATCTGTCAAAGAAGGATTTCAATGAGGTTATTGATTATCTTTCTGGTAAGTTCATTTCTTTGGAGGACAGGCATATCTATGCTAAGATATGGTATGATGAGTCTACGGGTATTGTTGGTAAGAGAGGTAAGCTCGCTAGGGTTTTGTACATGACTAACATTGGCACTATTCCAGACGAGAGTTTTGTTACCGTTAAGCAGGGTGAGAGGGTTATTGGCCATATTGATGAGGGTTTCCTTGAGAGGTTGGATAGGGGTGACATCTTCCTGCTTGGTGGTGAGACCTACGAGTTCAGGTTCAGTCGTGGTATGGTTGCTCAGGTTATTCCCACTCCGCAAAGGCCTCCTACCGTTCCCTCATGGTTTTCCGAGATGTTACCTTTATCTTTCGACCTGGCTTCTGAGATTCAGAGGTTCAGGAAGTTGATCAATCAGAAGTTTGCCCATGACTCAACTAAAAAGGAGGTCATTGAGTTTATCCTAAAGCATTTGTATGTTGATGACAATGCTGCAGAGGCAATCTATAATTTCTGCAGGGAGCAGTATGATTACGTTGGCATGCCCCATTCTGAGAGGATTCTCGTGGAGCATTACATAGATGAGAAGGATAAGACAACGACTGTTTTCCATACATTGTATGGTAGGCGTGTCAATGATGTCTTGTCAAGGGCTGTTGCTTTTGCTATCTCACGTTCTCAGCATCGTGATGTTGAGATTGGCGTTACTGATAACGGTTTTTATGTTACATGTGATAAGAAGGTTCAGGTTGTTCCTGCTTTCAGGCTTTTGAAGGCTGGTGAGTTGAGGCGTATTATGGACCTCGCTCTTGATCGCAGTGAGGTTTTGAAGAGGAGGTTTAGGCATTGTGCAACTCGTGCTCTTATGATCCTCCGTGAGTATAAGGGGCACAAGAAGAGGGTTGGAAGGCAGCAGGTCAGTTCTATGATTCTTATGAATGCTGTTAAGAGGATTTCTCCTGATTTCTTTATCATGAAGGAAGCTAGGAGGGAGGTGTTGGAGGATTTGATGGACATTGGGAATGCGACAAAGATTTTGGAGTTGGTTGAGCAGGATAAGATTAAGCTTATTGAAGTTACTACAAAGATTCCTAGTCCTTTTGCTTTTGGTTTGATTCTTGAGGGTGCTACTGACATTATGAAGATTGATGATAAGCAGGAGTTCTTGAGGCGTATGCATACTATGATTCTTGCCAAGATTGAGAATGAGAAGGGTAAGAAAAAAGAAGATAGTTAGTCAAAAATATATTTTCTAATAGAATCATCTTTAAATATAACTATTTTTGTTTTATTCGCTCTTGCAATAATTGCATGGACAACGATTGACAACGTTAAAAGGGGTGTCGTGTATGGACTTTAAGCCTAAGAAGCAGAAAGTAGAGGTTTATGACGAGAAGAGGAAAAGCAGGAATTATTCGATCAAGGATGGCTTCTTTCATTCTATAATGGTTGGCTTCGGTGAGACTTTTATCTCTCCGTTTGCGATTTTCTTGAAGGCTTCTGCTTCCCAGCTTGCTCTTCTGAGTTCCCTGCCTTTGCTTGCAGGTTCTTTGTCTCAGCTTTTCACGCCTAAGGCCTTGGAGATTTTCAAGTCGAGGAAGAAGCTTGTTGCTGTTTCCGTCCTTCTGCAGGCCCTTATCTGGATTCCCATAATGTATGCCTTCTATCTTGGAGGTTTCGCCGTTCCCTATCTTATATTTTTTGCTGTTATGTACTGGGTTCTTGGCATGTTCTTGAATCCTGCCTGGAACAGTTGGATGGGTGACATTGTTAATCCTGAGGTTAGCGGTCGTTATTTTGGTTTTAGGAACAGGGTTGTTGGTATTTCTGCTTTGTTGTCTTTGCTTGTTGGAGGTTTTGTTTTGAATTCCTTCCAGGATGCTTCTAAAGTTTCGTTCACTGGTTTTGCTGTTATCTTTTCTATTGCTTTGGTCGCGAGGTTGATTTCTTTCTTTTACATATTGAGGAAGCATGAGCCTAAGTTTGTTGTGTATGAGGGCGCGAAGTTTACTTTTGTTGAGTTTGTCAAGCAGATGCATTTCCGCAATTATGGTTTGTTTGTTATTTATCTTTCACTGATGAATTTTTCCGTCTATATTGCAGCTCCTTTCTTCTCAGCGTACATGCTTAATGGTTTGAGGTTTTCGTATCTGACTTTTACGGTTGTTACTGGTGCTGCTATGTTTGGCAAGATTGTCTTCATGCCTTTCTGGGGTAAGCTTATTGATAAGTATGGCTCTAAGAAGATTCTTTCTTTGTGTGGTTACCTTATGCCTTTCTCTCCTTTGTTGTGGGTTTTGTCTCCTGATGTTACTCATCTGATAATATTTCAGTTGTATTCTGGTTTGACTTGGTCTGGTTTTGAGCTTGCTGCCTCTAGTTTTATTTTCGATTCGACCACTGCTCCTAAGAGGGCGAGGTGTATTGCTTATTACAATGTCGTTAATGGTGTAATGATTTTGATTGGTACTCTTGTCGGAGCTTTCCTGATCAAGCATCCAATTTATTTTTCTTCATTTTTGTTTGTGTTTTTTGCCTCTGGTATTTTGCGTTTGGCAACCTCCATTTTTATGATTCCAAAAATCAAGGAGGTTAGGACTGTTAGTGATATTTCTTACAGTCATTTGTTGTTCAAAGTGGTTAGTGTTGTTCCGACTGAGACGTTCAGCATGTTTGCATCTTTCTGGAATAATAACAAGCCAAAGCCCTTCAGGAAGTTCTGATTTCTTGGAAATAGGTTATTTTTGCTTTTATTTTTTATGAAATGGATAGGAAATCGCTCTTTATCGTCGGTAAATAAGGCATTATTAACCTGTATTTTACAAAATACAAATATTTATATACTAATATTCTCTCTAAAATAGCTGAAAAAAGCTTAGATTTGGTCAAAAAGAAAGAAAAACTGGGCTTATTTCAAAAAAATACCTAATTTACGCATAAAACGTTAAAAGGGGAGAAATTAGCCTTTTTGACACAAGATGATAAGAAAATCAATTAGTTACAAAAAAGTGGTGAAAAGGTTGTGGATAAGGTAAAAGAAGGTGGACTTGAAATGCTTACTAAAAATGTTCTCATAGGGCCCAATGCTGACCCGATAT
>JAZDEN010000063.1:0-3911 GCA_043808805.1 archaeon
CCCGTCTCGGCGAATTATATGTTTTGTTAATTACAAACCAGCACAACAATGGTTATATAAAAAACCAGTTAAAGATATCAGAATGAAGCAATACAAAATCCTACATCTTCTCACAGAAATCCAAAGAAAAGACCCGGTAAGATATGAGAGAATGAAACAAAAAGCGGTCGTAATCGAATTTTTCCCATCATCAGGCATATGGCAGGCTGAAGGATACAAAAGTGAGTATGTCCTGTTAACCCATAATGTAATGATTCACGGCCGAACAAACCTTGAGCAAAATGAGCTTGAACAAAAATTGAGGGAATCAACCCTCAGGCTAATGCAAGAAGGATTCCACATATCAGTCAGCAAACCCAACCAGAGACAGCACTCATACCGGAATCTCTAAACCCAAACTTTCTAGAAAGATCATTTCTGCCTGTAATAATTCACAAGAAAAAGAACGCCTACAACCAACAGGGGGCTGGGCAGGATCAACGCAACAGGCTCTATAGTTATATCACCAACAAAAAGGCTCCTGGGAACCGTAATAAAAACCGCCAACAAAAACCATAGAATTATAAACGTGATACCCGCAGCCTTATCTTTCTTCCAAAAAAACCACAAAAAAGCCGACAACACAATAGAGGGAATCGAATGGATAAAAAAACCCGCCAAAGCCAACAGGCTAAAGCCATCATCAAAAACATCAAAGGAAAACAGGGTCAAAAACACTATAAACAATACCGCCAGAACCCTGGGAGCCCAGAATAAAAAACGGCCAGACCTCTTTTTAACCATTTTTATGGTGAAGTTTCACCAATATTTAAGATTATGCAAAATTCAGAAAACCATAAAAAGACATATTTCCTATAAAGGTTATGATGAAAAAGAACAATGTAAGAGAGGGAAAGATTGACTTCAAATACAACCTTAACCTCTTCCTCACACACGCGAAGAAGTACAAGCACTGGATCGCACTACTGTTCTTCCTGGTATTCGTAGTAGAGGCGACAACAGTGCTGGACAGATTCCTATTCAAGATAATAATAGACAATGCCACAGCCTTTGAGGCAAAAACAGTCCTGGCACCCCAATTCATCAACATACTCATGATAGTAGGGCTGGTCTACGCAGGAGCATCACTTCTAAGAGCATTCTCGAAATGGGCCTACCAGAACTGCGTAAACCTAGTGGAAGCAAACCTCATAGCAGACCTGAAAAGGAAATTCTTCGAACACATAATATCACTCGACTACGGATTCCACACAAAACACAGAACAGGAAGCACGATATCAAAGCTTGCAAGGATGGGGGGAGCCGTAGAAAGAATATCAGACGTGTTTGTATACAACTTCGCACCGCTGATATTCGAGCTGATAGCAGCTGGAATATCATTCGTCTACGTGGGGATAATGCCGATGCTTGTAATATTTGGGGTCATAATCGTATTCGGGATTTACAGCTTCCTGGCACTAAGATTACAAGAGAAATCAAGCATAGAATACAACACAGCTGAAGACACAGAGAAGGGGTACATAGCAGACATGTTCACAAACGTCGAATCCATAAAATACTTCGCAAAAGAAAACATAATCAAAAGCAAGTTCAGGGCACTGACAGAGATAACCAAAAACAAAACAATCGCATTCTGGAACCACTTCAAATGGATGGACATAGTACAATCGCTAATACTCTCAGCAGGAACCTTCCTCATAGTGTACCTGACAATAAGACGATTCCTGACAGGACAGTACACACTCGGAAGCCTGGTATTCATATACACACTATTCCTCCTGCTGGTAGGGCAGCTGTTCAGCTTCGTCTACGGAATAAGAAACTATTACAGGTCGATGGCGGACTTCGAAGTCCTGTTCCAGTTCGCAAAACTGAAAAACAAGATAAGGGACAAGAAAAACGCAGAAGAGCTGAAGATAAGAGAGGGAGAGATAATATTCAACAACATAAGCTTCAACTACGGAAAAAGGAAGATATTCCGCAACTTCAACCTTGTAATACCAAAAAACAAGAAGGTAGCATTGGTAGGACACTCAGGAAGCGGAAAAACAACCCTGATAAAACTCCTGTACAGGCTCTACGACATAGACTCGGGAGCGATACTCATAGACGGAAAAAACATAAGAGACGTGAAGCAGGAATCACTTAGAAGCGAGATGAGCATAGTGCCACAGGAATGCATACTCTTCGACGACACAATAGCAAACAACATAGCGTTCTCAAAACCAGGAGCAACAAAAGAAGATGCCATGAACGCGATGAGATCAGCACAGCTAGACAGGATAGTCAAGACATTCCCCAACAAAGAAAAAACAATAGTCGGAGAAAGGGGGATAAAGCTTTCAGGGGGAGAAAAACAGAGGGTGTCAATAGCAAGGGCGATACTAGCAAACAAAAGGGTGCTCGTACTAGACGAAGCAACATCATCCCTGGACTCGCAGACAGAATTCGAGATAAAACAAGCCCTAGAAGAACTGATGAAAGGAAGGACCTCAATAATAATAGCACACAGGCTCTCAACAATAATGAGCGCAGACAAAATAGTGGTGATGAAAAACGGAAAGATAGTGCAGGAGGGAACACACCAGCAGCTAATAAAACAGCCAGGAGAATACAAACACCTGTGGAGCTTGCAGAAGGGCGGCTACATAAAATAACCATTGCAAACCAAAAAAACTTAAATACGGATGCGACACCCACGTGGTATGCACAAAGATTACGGGCGACAAAACATCCCACCACATGCAACGACAGCAGCACTACCTAATTCTCTAGAACAACATGTCATGGCCTATGAGGCTGCAAAAAGAACGGTAAGCGCCATAAAAGACTATATCACAACACAGCTCGACTTGGGGAAATTGGTGGAGAAAGCAATCTCACTAAAAAACTACCTGCACGACACTCCAATAACAACCTATGCGGACAGGCTAGGGGGGTATTTCTTTGCAAAGAGCGCAGAAAAAGGGAACAGAAAACAGAAAATACTAAAGGAAAGGGCGAAGAAAAGGGCGGAGAAAGAAAAGAGAATGCAGAATCCAGGAGGAAGCAGCAAATACGCAAAAAAGAGCGGAAGCGGCAACGAAGCCTTCTGGAAGGATAAAGGGCATACACCCATAATACACGATGAAGACTATTATAGATCATACAGATGGTGAAACAAAAAATTTATAACCCAATCAACAACTATCACTGGACATGAACAGAATACTGTCATTCCTCATCTTCTTCTCAATATTCTTCATAATATACTTCGGGATGCACTTCTACGTCTTCACCAGGATGAGCACCCTGCTTGCCATAAACAGGAGCGTATTGTACTACATAATAATGGCTGTTATGGCACTCTCATTCCCAGCAATAAGCATGATAGAGAGAGCAAACCAATCAGGAATATCAAGAGCAGCATACATAGGAGCAGGCGTATGGCTCGGAGCATTATTCTTCGCATTCTGCGCACTCATCATATACGAAATAATAAGATTCATAATAAAACTAGACCAGAGGGCAGCCGGCATCACAATAATCATAGTAGTGGCAGCTGTAGTCATCTACGGCATAATAAGCGCGATGACAATAACGGTAAAACAGATAGAAGTCCCCATGCCAAACCTGGAAAAAGAGCTTACAATAGTACAGCTATCAGACATACACCTGGGAAGCGTTCACAACTCAGAATACATGAAAAGAATAGTGGAAAAAACCAACGAGATAAACCCAGACATGGTACTAATAACAGGAGACCTCTATGACGGGAGCAGGAAGGTAAGCGAAGAGGCAATAACGAACCTGGACAACATAAAAGCAAAAACATTCTTCACAACAGGAAACCACGAACAATTCCAGGGGGTTGAGGAAGTGCTTGCCCAGCTTAAAAAAACAAAAGTGCAGATACTGAGAAACGAGGTTGC
>JAZDEN010000064.1:0-7794 GCA_043808805.1 archaeon
TAAAATAGCAAAAAATATATAAGCAAGTTAAGAAAAGAAAATTAGCATATGGAAAAAGTGATGATAAAACTGAAGAAGCTGATCGTCGACCAGACAGACACAAAAAACAACAGATTCCATATGACAATATACTACGAGGAAAGCGGCAGGACAGGCCAGATAAAGAAGGTGTACAACTTTGAGGAATCAAGCGATTTCTTTGCGGAAAAGGCCATAAACGAGATAAAACAACAGACAAGGCAGAGGATATGCGGAGACGATGACGATGACGACCCACTTTGCAATTACGCACTAGTCATGATGGAAGAGAAGGAAGAAGGACAACAGCAGGAAAAGCTCGCAAGCGCAGTAAAAAGACTCAAAGAGAAGGTCAAGAACTTCAAATCCCTAAAGATGTCCACAGACTACATAAACAAATACCAGGAGCTTTCAACGCTCCAGGCAGAACTCTAGATTTGTGAACCACCCCAAATCTTGGGTGTCAGCTGACTGACTTCTTGCTTCATAGACGTTCTCTTGAACATCTCTACAAGCGTTGATTCCCGCCGTTCCAACGGTATATTCAGAAGATAATAACATTTGGATTTATAAGTTCTGCGTGCATACTTGTCGTGTGTCCAGTGGAATGTAAGATTTCTGGAAAAAATAAGAGATTAATCCACAAAGATTTCTTTTACAGGATAGTCCTAATTTATAAACAAAAACCAATTCTAAAACACCATGGAAGCGATATTCTGGTGCGAATTCCCTGAAAAAGTAGACTGGAAAGAAGCCAAGAAGCTCATAAAATTCAAGACAGAGGTATACGTTGCAGCAAAAACAAGAAAAGAATACGAGAAATGGGCAAAAAAGATTAGAACAAAGAACATAGAAACAGGGGCATGGCCCACTCTAACTGAAGAGAAAGGATACTGGTTCTCAGGATTCATCGAAAAAGAGGATATAGACAGGCTGAAGGAATTCAACGGCCTCAAAATGAAGATAGACATAGAGCCACCCTTCCCAGGAAAAGGAATAAAATTCACGAGAAGGATGTTCACATACCTACTGCCATATGCAACAAGAAAAGGGAAGAACAACAAATACCTTGAAGAGACAATAAGGGGGTTAAAAGGAAGGATAATAATAAGCGGATTCCCACTGCCGGGATGGACGTCAAGAAGATATGGGGATGTAACAGAACTCGGGACCAACATGGAAAAGAACTTCATAGGCTACACAACACTAACCAACAAAATGTTAATGAGGGCTTACACAAAATGGTTCGCCAAAAAAGCAATAAAAAAATACAAAGACAAGGCGATGTTCGCAGTCGGCTGCACTGGCACAGGAATATTCGGGGATGAGAAAACATACAAAGACATAAAGCAGTTCACAGAAGACCTGGACATGATCAGAAAAACAGGCGCAAAGAAAACAGTAATATTCAACATAGAAGGAATAATGCAGAGAGAAGACAGAAAAGAATGGATTAAAGAAATAGAGAAAATTATTTCTTAGAGATTTTCTTCGTCGTAGCCTCGATCTGCCTCTCCAACTTGTCAAACTGAGAATACTTCTTATTCATAGGCATCAACCTGACAGAAGAAGGCAGGGAAGGACCCTGAGACTTAGAGCCGGGCTTTGAAGATTTGGCATCAGCCTTCGCAGCCACCTTAGGCTTAATCGAGGACTTAACAACAAGGAAGATTATCGCCAACAAGAAAAGCGAGCCTATGACAATGAAAGGGACAAACCACTTCGAATGCGAATCAAAAAAGATTGTCTCAGGATTAAGCGTCTGGCATGAGCCAGCAGAGCACATAAAGCTTGCGCACTCATAACTCTGGGAGCAGGAGGCAGAATCAGGCTTGGCAGGATAAAGATTTGAATCATCAGAGCAGTACATGGCACCCTGAGGCGTGCTTATCTGAGAGCCATAATCCACACACTTAGAATCATAAGGACAGCCGGGGCACAACTCCTGCGCTAAGACAATGCTGCTTAACAAAAAAAGAACAAACAACAACCACCTCATCTTAAACCCCTGATGATCTGAACAACCTCATCAGCACCATCATCCTTAACCTTAGGCATCTTACGCCTTAAAGAATCAATGTTTCTTAAAAAGCTTTCCAATGACCTCCTCAAACCCTTAAGATCATACTTGACAACAGCAACACCCTTCAACGCATGGGTATTAACAGCCTGCTCAACATGATTCTTGATAGGAAAAACCATCATGGGCTTCCTGTAAACCAAACACTCAGACAATGTAAGATTGCCACCTAGGGTTATAACCCCCTTGCAAACCTTAAGATACTCAACAAAGTTGGACTTGAACGGGAAGTGCTTAACATTCTTCCTCTTAGGCAACTTCACATGCGAACCGAAAATGATGAAATCCTCATCAAAATTCTTAACAACTCTCATAAGACGCCTGGCAAGGTTAACACCAAAAGAAGAGCCGCCAAGCATAACAAGTATGGGAGGACGCTTAAGGCCCAACTTCCTCATCAAAACCTTGTTAGAAGGCAACTCCGAAGGCTGGGTAATGACAATAGGATTGACATAACAGTAATCCCTGCACTCCCTCTTACCAACAAGACTTGGAATAACCACAACATCAGCAAAATCATACAAACGCTCAAAGTACAAGGCCTCAAGCCTGAGCTTGTTATTCTTATGCCTAAGATCCCTGAAAAGAATAGGGTCATAGGAGAATATCACAACAGAAGGCTTCCTAATCAACCTGCCGAGAATAATCCCAGCAGGCTCAAAGTCAGAAACGATAACATCAGGATTGAAGTCCTTAATCATCCTCTTCAGCTTGAAAGAGACAGAAAGCCAGGTATAAGGCAGCACATAGTTATTCGCAATGAAGGAAAGAACCTTAAACTTCAGGGACATACCAAGAAGCTTATAGCCGCTGATCTTGACAGTGTGGTACTTATCCTTGAAATAGCTGTAGGAGTTATCATAGGCAGCAACCATGACCTTAGCCTTTGGATCACGCCTGTGAAGGGCATTAATGATAGCATGAGACCTTATAGAATCACCATAACCAACCCCTGTTACTACAAAAAGAACTTTCATGACCAAGCCTCAACAGAGAAATAGATGGAGATGATATATAAATTTTATGCAAACAAAAGATTAAAAAACAGGAAAGGCGTACAACAACAAAAGAAGGGGTGAAAGATTGAAATCCGATATCATAGAAAAGATGTCAGCGCTGATAACATCAGCATTCGGACTTGTTGCAGCGCTGGCATGGAACAGCGCAATACAGGCAATATTCTCAAAGTACTACCAACAGCCGGGACAAGATGTCCCAAGCCAGATAATATACGCTGGAGTCGTAACGATAATAGCAGTTTTCGTAACCATATGGGTCAGTGCGGCAGCCTCAAGGGCAAAGAAAAGGGATGAACTTCTGAAAAAGAACATGGAAAAACTCAGGAAAGACGTGGAGAAACTCAAAAAGAGAAGAAGATAATCACCTGATCTTGTAGAACTTCTCAGCATACTTACAACCTACCTTATTGCCGTAACGCCTGCCTCTGAAATATATAGGCAACCAGAGGAAATAGATGAAAACCTTCTGGCTTTTATAACGCTTCAACAAAGAAAGCTTCTTCTTAAAAGTTGAAGAGACATCAACATAAAAAGCAGGATTGTTCTCATCAACAACATTCCAAACCTCAAATGTGTTAAGCTCACCCTTATACTTCATCTCATCAAAAACAGAAGTTATGATTGAATTAACATCACGATGGTCCTTATGGGGATCGGTAGCAGACAGGGTGAAAATCTTCTTAGGCCTGTACTTCCTGATTATTTTCTTAATCTTTTCCTTAACATCCAACTCATCGGCCTGCTCAAGGATCTTACCCTCATCCAGACCAAGGAAGAAACTCTCCTTGCCGATAAGATAATCGACTTTCTGGGATTCAAGAACACGGGCCTTGGCGACATGCTCCTCCCTAAGATAAGGCTGGCTCTTCTCACCAAAAGAAAAAATAACTGTAATTATCTCCTTGCCTTCCTTGGCATACTTCAAAAGAGAGCCACCCATACCCACAATCTCATCATCGGCATGGGCACAAAAAACCAAGTACCTCTCCATAAAAAAGACAAGGAAAGAAGGATATATAAACTTAACCTTCAAAGAACAATAACATGAGAAAAATAACAACAAAAGACGGGAGCGTGACTTATTACAACGAAGATTACGATGAAACATACCACTCAAAAACAGGAGCAATCGAAGAAGCTGAGAAGAAATTCATAGAACCTGCAAAGATAAAACCAGGAATGAAAATACTGGATGTGTGCTTCGGATTGGGCTACAACTCAATGGCAGCAATAAAAAAAGCAAAGAAAATAACAATCATAGCCTTAGAAAAAGATGAAGAAATACTGAAAAAAATACAGAGAATAAACGTCAAGGGTTATAACAAAGAGTATGGGATAATAAAAAAGGCAGCAAAAGAGAAACACTACAAGGACAAGAACGTAGAGATAAGAATAACAATGGGGGACGCGACAAAAACAATAAAAAAGATTGATGACAAATTCGACGCAGTGTTCCACGACCCATTCTCACCACCAAAAAACACAGAGATGTGGACAGAAAAATTCTTCAGGGAAGTGAAAAAGAGAATGAAGAAAGGAGCAAGGCTAACAACATACAGCTGCGCAAGAATAGTAAGAGACAATTTGAGAAATGCAGGATTCAAGGTATATGACGGACCAAGAGTAGGAAGAAGGGGACCCTCTACAATAGCCGTGGCTTAGAAACCTTTTTAAAAAGGAAAAAACAGGAAAAATAACATGCTCAAGGAATTAGTAGCAGTGATAGGCTTCATAGGCTTTCTAATCGGGATTATAATAGCAGGAAAGACACAGGATGAAGTAAAACCTGGAAGGAAATACCTCAAAATAGCAAAGAGGTCAATACTGATAATATCAGCACTGCTCATACTAAACTACATACAGGTCTACTTCTGGTTCATCCTAGCAGGGATGATGATAGGTTATTTCCTAAGGAAGGGGATGGCATACTACGGAGCAGCACTAGGAGGGGCAGCAATACCAGCGCTAGTAAACTGGCTCGGAGCATTCACATTCCTATTCGCACTGGTCGAAGGAACAATCGAAAGAAAGGAAGAAGGGAACCTAAAAAGACTGCTAATGGCATTCGTGTTATTCGTAGGAACATACATAGCATTCAGGATACTCAACATGGAAGTCCTGCTAAACGCAGCAGCAGGAGCCATGCTCGTTGAGGCATTCAGGAAAAAATGATATTTCTAATAAGCATAGGGCTATATGAGAAAGAGAACATGAGCATAAAAGCCATGGAAACCGCAAAGAAATGCGACAAACTCTACATAGAAAGATACACAAGCTACTACAAAACAACAAATGAAGAACTGGAAAAATACCTGGGAAAGAAAATAGAACAACTAACAAGGGAAGAGTTCGAAGACGGCAGGAAAATAATAGAAGAAGGGAAAACAAAAAACGTAGGAGTACTAGTCATAGGGGATGCGCTAAGCGCAACAACACACACAGCACTCATACTGGAAGCAAGAAAAAAAGGGATAAAAACAGAGATAATACACGGATCATCAATACTAACAGCAATAGCAGAGACAGGGCTGATAATCTACAATTTCGGAAAGACAACATCAATAGTATTCCACAACGAAAACATAGTAGAGCCGTACAACACCATAAAGAAAAACAAAAACCTGCACACTTTAGCCCTTTTAGACATGGACAACGAAAAAAACAAGTACATGACAACACAAGAGGCCATAAACTACCTCCTAAGAGTTGAAGAGAAGAAAAAGGAAGGTGTATTCACAGAAGACACCAAAGTAGTACTAATAGCAGCCATGGGCGGGGAACAAGAGATGAGATTCGGGAAAGTCAGCGAGATGAAGAAAGTAACCCTCAAAGGCGTGCCGCAAAGCTTGATAGTCGTTGGAAAACTACACTTCATGGAAGAAGAATTCTTAGAAACGTTAAACAAAAAGCTTAAATAACCAGTTTTTAGCAGAAGCAATAAAATGAACAACCATAAGATTCTAAACATGATAAAGAGCTATGACAATGTACTGAAAAGATTCCCAGAGGTAGAAAAAGGAGAAGTCAAGATTGAGTACCATGCTGCCATGAAGAACGGGGCCTTTACAGCAGTGATAGACATAGAAGAATACGAATCAAGAGGCAACCTTGTAAGAAAGCCAAAAATGATTGTCGGACCACGGTTTGAAGATGAGATGAACAAACGCGAACAGGATGCGGTACTCGCACACGAATTCGGACACTACATAAGAGACAGGGAATACTCAACTGACCAGCTGATAGCCCAGATGGCAAGAAACAGGGAACTGAACCAATGGCTTGACTTTGAAAAAAACGGGTCAACACCACACAGGATAAAAAGATTAAAGAAATGGTACATACTACACGAGCTGTACGCTGACAAGACAGCAGCACAGAGAGGCTACAAGCATTCCCTGCTTGCATTCACAAAAAAACAGCAGAAAACAAACGAAGAGGAAATAAGAAGAGCGAACAAGCTTTTAAGCGATGAATTCTATGAGGAACGGGCAAAAAAAACCCTGAGAAGGCTCCAATTCACCAGAGAAAACTATTCCGCCAAAAGACTGAACCTTGAAAGGACAGTATTAAAGGAAAAATACTTAAAGTTAGCAGTATAATTTAGTGGTGATAACAAAGGATTAGGAAAAGTTTATAAGTTTAGCATGACTATAATGAGTAAGGAAAAAATCTAGGGGGTAGTCATATTCTAGAGAGGGCAGAGTTCCAACTATGAGTAAGGGACGGTTTTGGGATCACCTCTTTTTTCCTCCTTTATGTTCAGACTGGAACGCCCAAATCTACCCCAGAATTCTTGAAGACCAATTCAGATAAATTTATATAGCATAATACATTTTAAGAAATATATATTTACAATAAAAAAAAGGAGGTAGCATAATGGCTAAAGCAAAAAAGAGATCTGCACCGAAAAGGAGGGCAGTGCCAAAACCAATGCCAAAGATGCCAGCGATGCCCAAGGCCATAAGAAGGCCTAGCAGAGGAAACCTAGGGCTAGCGATTGCTGGACTGATAATAAACATAATACTGTTCCCAGGACTCGGCAGCATAATTGCGGGAAGAACAAAAACAGGACTGTGGCAACTTCTAATGATGGTTGTGGGCATAGTGTTCACACTGACTGTAATTGGAGCTATCATAGGAATACCATTGATGATCGTAGCATGGATATGGGGCATAGTCACAGGAGTCCAAGCAGTAAAAGAAGCAAGCTAAGCTTTCTTTTCTTTTTTTAATTAAAACTAATTCTGGAATTTTTAACCAACGAAAACTTTATAAACCGGCTATTCATCCTGAAACACAAGGGGTATTCTAGATAAGGTAGAAGAAATGGGAGAAAAACTAACCATAATAACAAAGGAAAACCTGCCGTTGGCGGTAAGGATTGGTTACCATAGCCAACTTAACAACATGATAAAACCAGGAGAGATACGCTACGTACAGGCACTACTACAATACCTCCATGAAAACTCGTTCGAAACATACGTTGGAGGAAGCACACTGGAGAACATGCTGTTCGCAAAAAGACGAGAAGCAGAGGATATAGACCTTCTGGCTGTTGGAGCACTCCCCCTGTCTGGGATAAGGGAAGTGGGAGGAGAGAAAGAGCTTGTGATAAAAGAATACAAGGGCTTACTAACCACACAACCCAATGATATAACGTTCAAGCTTGAAGAAACA